>DAIDJK010000119.1 GCA_027450225.1 Bryobacterales bacterium
TCCTCGGCAGCGCCAGCCACGACAGACGCTACTTTTCCACCTTTGATGCACACGGGGAACTTCGTATCGGCCTCTTCCTGCATGCGGGCGATGGTTTTACGAGCCGAATCTTCGAGAAAAGCCTCGAAATCCCGATCCAGATATTTCTCCGGACGCGTTTCCACCGGCGCTGGAATGGCGTGGACCAGCCGGACTGAAGCGCCATAGAGCCCGGCGAGGCTTGCAGCCCGGCGGATCAGCCGTTCGGCGTCCGGCGTGGTATCGATGGCGCAGAGAATTCTTCGCCACTCCGGCGATATCTCTATGGCGGGATGCTGTGGATGCGCCACGGTGAGCACAGGGCATTCGGCGTCATGGAGGACTTTCGCCGTCACCGAACCGAGCAGCGCGGCCCGGAAGGTACCGCAGCCGCGAGTCGGCATCACGATCAGGTCCGTTTGTGATGTGCGCGCGAATTCGACAATGGAGGACGCCGGATCGCCCGCTTCTGCTGATAAAGCAGGATTCAAATTCCTGAAAAATTCGTCGGCGAAGAACGCAAGGCGATGTTCCGCTTCTTCAATGAGACGCGGCGTATTGAAGTCCGGCATGCAGGGCGCTTCCGCCGCGCCGTACCACATAACCGGGGTTTCAACGAAGGTGGCCAGGGTCAGAGCAGCGCTGTTTTTTTGCGCGACCGCAGCCACATAGGGCGCTGTCGCGCGACAGCGCTCCGAGAAATCGACTGGAAAAAGAATATTCTTGAACACCGGACCCTCCTTCTCCCGCCCAGACATGACCGCATGCGCGGGGCCGCAAGGGCCGAATGTGCCTTCCCGGGCCGAAAATACAGTTGAAATCCTCAATTCAGGCCGCGATCCACAGGACTGTGGTGGATACGCGATCTGCGCCAAAGGACGCTGTTCCGGCCCCGCGCGAACACCAGGTGACTCGATTTCGCGTGTTTTCACGCAGCCGGGGCCGCTCGCGGGCACCTGTGAATTCCCGATAATTGGGGTATTTAAGGCAAAAGACCGAGTGGCCGAACGCATGCATTTTCTTCCGCGCAGCTCGCGCATCTGGAAGGGAGACCACGTGATCGGCAAACGAGGGAGTATGGGACGGCGCGCCATTGCGGCGCGCACTGCCGCGGCAATGGCGCTGGCCATTGTTTCGGCGTTATCGCTGGGAGGCAGCCCGAGGCGGGCTTCGGACAGCCCCTACCGGCCCAGGCCGAAGGCCGCATTCCTCGATCAGTACACCGTCGAGTTCCTGCGGCCGGGTCTCGCCATCACCATTAATTCGGCGTCCATTGGCAGTGACGGCACGATCACCGTGATTTACACGGTGGGCGACGGGGCGGGAAATCCGCTGGACCTGGCCGGCGTCTACACGCCCGGCGTGGTGAGCCTCAGCTACGTCGCCGCCTATATCCCCAACAACGCCGAGCAGTATGTTGCCTACACCACGCGCTCGCAGACGGGAACCGCCGGCACTTACGTCAACGCGGGCGTCGACTCCGGCGGCGCTTTGACCCAGGTCGGGCAGGGTCAATACCAATACGTCTTTCACACGAAGGCCCCGGCGAACTTCGATGCCACGGCGACACATACAGTCGCGGTCTACGGCAACCGCAACCTGACCTCCTTCGGACTGACCACCTATCGCGACAGCGCAACCTATAACTTCGTTCCGAACGGATCGGCGGTGACGAAGACACGTCAGGTGGTCGCGACGTCGAGTTGCGACAGTTGTCACGATCAGCTCTCGCATCATGGCGGCAACCGGCGGGGCGTCGAGATGTGCGTTATGTGTCACACCCCGCAATCGACCGATCCGGTTACGGGCAACACGGTCGATCTCAAAGTAATGGTGCACAAGATCCACATGGGGTCGTCGCTGCCAAGCGTACAGGCGGGCGGCCACTACGTGATTGGCTCGACGGATTACTCCACCGTAGTGGATCCGGCGGGCCCGCAACGATGCGTCATGTGTCATAACCCGAAGTCCGGCGCCGCGCAGGCGAATGCCGATCTCACCAATCCGACCCGGGCCGCCTGCGGCGCCTGTCACGACAACGTGAACTTCGCCACCGGCGCGAACCATTCCGGCGGCATTCAGACCGACGACAGCCAGTGCTCCACGTGCCATATCCCGCAGGGTACAGAGGATTTCGATGCGTCGATCGCCGGCTCGCACGTGGTCGCGACGGACAGCTCTCTGCTTTCCGGTCTGAACGTGGCGATCAGTGGCGTCACTAATACACTGGCGGGCCAGAACCCGACCGTCGCCTTCACCGTAACGGACAAGAACAACAATCCGGTCCCGCTCTCGAACCTCGGAAGCATTTCATTCACGATGGCCGGCCCGACCAGCGATTACGGCTATACCAGTTTCGGCTCGGACGTGACTACGCCCGGCTACGTGAGCGAAAGCGCAACCAAGGCAAATTGTACGAACAGCGGCTGCTCGTACACCTTCACGCACGCGGTTCCGGCGAACGCCACCGGAACTTACGCCATCGGCGTGGAGGCGCGCCGCACCGAGAACATTCTGGCCGGCACGCCCAAGGCGCAATCGGTAACCTATGGCGCGAAGAACCA
Source organism: Bryobacterales bacterium (assembly GCA_027450225.1). Lineage (GTDB taxonomy): Bacteria > Acidobacteriota > Terriglobia > Bryobacterales > Bryobacteraceae > BOG-234. The sequence continues at coordinate 2,583 of DAIDJK010000119.1, forward strand.
GGTGGTTTACTTCGCTGTAGATAGCTCGACCGTCGCTCCACGCCGTCAGGTGGTGCAGATTTCGAACTGCAACAACTGCCATTACGAGCTTTCACTCCACGGCACGCTGCGCAATCAGACCGAATATTGCGTGATGTGCCACAACCCATCGAACACGGACATCAGCCAGCGGCCGAAGGCGGCCATAACTGCGCAACGCAGCCTTCCTCCGCAGGGCATTAACTTCAACCTGCTGGTGCACCGCATCCACACCGGCGCGAATCTCACGGCGATGGGCCGGGATTACACGGTGATCGGATTCGGCGGAAGCGTGAACGACTTCAACAGCGTTCTGTTCCCGCCATTGACCCCCGGCGGACAGGCCGGCGACACGGCAAACTGCACGCTCTGCCATGTCAATTCGAGCGAACAGAATCTGCCGCTGGGCAAGAACGCGGTAGTGGACCCGCAGGGGCCGATCAATCCGGATCAGCCGATCGCCGCCGCCTGCACCGGATGCCACGCCGACAACGGCAGCGCCGTGCATGCTCTTTCGCAGGCGACTTCACTCGGCGAAACCTGTACGGTGTGCCATGGTTCCGGCGCCGCGTTCGCGGTGGACCAGGTTCATGCGCAGTATTAAAGCCGGCGGTTTCCGCCTCGCCTTTGCCGCATTGCTGGGCGCGATCCTTCTTGCGCCCGGCCGCGGCGAGGCCGCAAGAACGTTCGACGACAAGTACGCGGGTTCTTCAACCTGCCAGACTTGCCATGAAGATATCTATGACAATCTGGTCAAGAGTCCGCATGGCCTTGTGGAGAAGGGTGGAGCGGCCGGCCCGAAAGGCGAGTGGAAAGAACACGCCTGCGAAGCCTGTCACGGGCCCGGCGCGCAGCATGCCGGTTCGGCAAACCCCGGCGACATACGCAATCCGCTGAAGATTCCCGCCGCCCAGGTGGATGAAACCTGCCTCAGTTGTCACAAGAGCCAGGAGACGCACTCCGGCCGACTCATCAACAGCCACGCCAAAGAGGGCATCTCCTGCGTGGCCTGCCACAAGGTGCATGCCGATAGCGGCCATGCGCTGATGGCTCAAGGCAACCAGCCGATCAATGCGCTCTGCGCCAGTTGTCACGTGAATGTCTGGGCCTCGTTTCAGAAGCCTTACGGACATCGTCTGGTGGAGAACTCGATGAACTGCACCGATTGCCACAACCCGCACGGCAGCTTCCGCAAGGCGATGGGCCAGGTTTTCGCGGCCAACGAGCCCGGCTGTTTCGCATGCCACGGCGACAAGCGCGGACCTTTCACGTTCAATCACGCTCCGGTAGTCTTCGAAGGCTGCAATACGTGCCATGAGCCGCACGGCTCCGCCAATCCGCGGGCGCTTACGCGCCATGAAGTGAGGCTGGTGTGCCTCGAGTGCCACGCCAATCTGCCGGGGCCCAGCGCGAAGAACGCCTCCATGGGCGTGGTTCCCCCCTCATTCCACGATCTGCGCTCGCCCGTTTTCCAGAACTGCACCGTGTGCCACCAGAAGGTTCACGGCAGCTACACAGACAGGTATCTGATCCGATGAGGACGCTACTGATTTTCGTCGCGGCGTGTCCCCTTTTAGCGCAAACGCCCGCGCAATCGCCGGCGCCGGATCCGGTGGCGACAGCAGCGCCCGCTGCCCAGGCCGCCCCGCCGTCCCAGAGCGCTTCGGCTCCCGCCACGCAGACCGCTGCGGGGCCTGATTCGCCGGTTCCGCATTCGGAGAACCTGATAACGGGCTGGATCGACCTTGGCTACCGTTTCAGCACCGGACCGGCGGGCAGTCTCGAAACCTACCGCAGCGTAGTCGATTATGGCGCGGGACCGAAACTGATCGGCACGGATTTCAGCATCATCGATCCCCACCACCGCTTCTTCGACAGCATCCACGTACAGGCTTATGATTGGAGCGATCCTTACTCCACTTTGCGGATCGACGCCGCCAAACAGGGGCTTTACACCTTCACCGCATCCTATCGGAGCCTCGCCTATTTCAACAATCTGCCGTCTTTTGCCGATCCGCTGCTCAATCGCGGCATCATGATCGATCAGCAATCGTTCGATTCGCGGCGTCATCTCGGCTCGTTCGAGCTTCATCTTCTGCCGAACAAGCGCATCTCGCCCTACGTCGCGTTCGATCACGACGGCAACACCACGCAGGGCGTCACCACGTTCGCCGCCAACGCCAATCAGTACCCCGTCCCCTACGCCAGTACGGACCTGACGAACCTCTACCGGGGCGGCGTCAACATCGTACTCCCGAAGCTGCACATCACTCTGGAGGAAGGCGGAACCACTTACCGCAGCAACCAGAACACTTACGCGAGCGGAACCAACTTTGGCGATACCAGCACGCCTTTTCTCGGGCAAACGCTCGATCTGACGGGCCTCGTTCAGGCCTGGGGAGTGCGCGGCTCGAGCGAATACACCAGGGTGGTGGTCACGGCCAATCCGTTTTCCTGGATGGATGTGTACGGGCACTTTGGCTATGTGGACCCGCACAACACGGTCAACTATACGCAGTACGACACCGGCAGTCTCGCTCTGCAGAGCCAGGCCATGTTCTACAGCGGCGAACAGTTCCTTGAAACCGCAGCCGCCCGGATGCCGCATACCTCCGGCGACGCCGGATGGGAGATTCGCCCGTTCAGGCGCGTTCGCATTCAGCAATACTGGCTCACCGACCGACTGCACGATGCCGGCTCGACGAACGGGGTCGACAGTTTCCTGGGGCTCGGACCCGCATTCCCGATTTCCTCAGACGCGGCGTCTTTCCTTTCGAGCAACTTCAACCAGGTGGAAACCGACGTCGCCGCGGATCCGCTTTCAAACGTAAACGTGCGCATCGGCTACCGCTATATGTGGGGCGACTCGAACGACCTCGTCTTGCCGCAAAGCGGTCTGCTCACCATCCAAAATTCGAAACTGCGCCGCAACGTCGTGCTCGGCTCGGCCGGATGGCGCATTACAAATAAACTCCGGGCCAATGGCGATTTCGAACTGGGCTACAGCGGCAGCGAATACTTCCGGACCAGTCTTTACAACTATCGGAAAGCCCGCATGATGGGTCGCTACGATGTTTCGGCCGGCTTGCATATCAACGCCGATTACACCATCCTCAGCAACAGCAATCCGCTGGCGGGCAGTCCCTACAAGTATCTTTCTCATCAGGAATCGCTCGGCGTGCAGTGGACGCCCGCAGGCAAGAAGTACAGCTTCGACGCAGCCTGGGAGCATTGCGGATTCCACACCGAAATCACTTATCTCGATCCGACCTATCTCGACCCGGCGTTGTCGAATTACCGGGAGTATTGCCACGATGTAATGGCGACGATCAACGCCGTTCTTCCCGGTTTCCTTGGCGGCGGCACGGTATCGGCCGGCGGATCCGCCATGCTCACTTCCGGCAGCCGCCCGACCACTTACTACCAGCCGCTGATCAAGGTGAACACGCCAATCACGAAAAACATCGCCTGGTTCGCGATTTGGCAATACTATGGCTTCCGGGAGAGTTACTATCTGTTTGAGAACTTTCAGAACAATCTGATCACGACGGGATTGAGGTTTTCCAGATGAAACGGCTCGCCTGCGCGCTTCTCTTAGCCACCGGATTATATGCGGCGGCCCCGTTGCCGATGAATTCCGATCGCGGCCGTGAGCTTTTCGTTTCCGAAGGCTGCATTCAATGCCACAAGTTGAACGGCCAGGGTGGAACTGCCGGTCCGGATCTCGGAAGAATCGTGGATCGTGGATTCACTCCCGCCATGCTCGCCGGCACCATGTGGAACCACGCTCCGCAGATGTGGGCAACCATGCAAGAGCGCAGTTTGGCCCCCCCGCCTCTCAGTAATCAGCAGGCTGCGGATCTTTTCGCCGCGTTCTACGCGTCCCATTATTTCGATACGCCCGCCGATGCCGCCCGCGGCAAGGCCGTTTTCGTCGCCGATGCCTGCTCGCATTGTCATGGGCTTGAAACCAGCGTGCTGCCGGCCGCGACGCCGGTGAACAAATGGGCGTCCCTATCCCAATCCGTCTCTCTGGTGGCGGCGATGTGGAATCACGCGGCCACTATGAGGGCCGAACAGGAGAAGCAGGGACTCGAATGGCCTGTGCTCACCGGCCAGAATCTGGCCGACCTGCTTGTTTATCTGAGGAACCTTTCAGGTTCACCAAAACCGACTCCCGAATTCCACATCTCGGTAGGACCGGAAGGCAAGGCCGTATTCGATTCCAAAGGTTGCGGATCCTGCCACCAGCTGGAGAACCTGAATGTTCAGGGCATGACGCTGGACGACGTCGCCGCGTCGATGTGGAACCACGCCAACCGTCTCAAGACCGAACGTCCGCGCATCGACCGCGCTGAAATGAGCGCGCTTCTCGGGTATGTCTGGGCTTCGCAGTTTTTCCAGGGCTCGGGGGATCCATCGCGTGGGGCGAAGATTTTCGTCTCGCGGCGTTGCGTGCAATGTCACGGCGTGGCCGGCTCGGGAGCGCCGGACCTGAAGGCTGCCGCCGGATCTTACAACGGCATCATCATCGTCTCCGCTCTCTGGCGGCATGGCCCTGCCATGCTGAAGGAGATGAACCAGAAACGAATCAGATGGCCCGAATTCCGCGCCGGCGAGATGGCTGACCTGATCGCCTACCTGAATTCGGGAAAGGGCAAATGAGCATCGAATCATCGAAGCGCCCGGTTATCGCTCTGCTGGCGAGCAACTGGCTGAGCATGCTCGGGGTGGCGCTCGCGACAACAGCGGGTTTCTCCTGGCTCTTCGTTCTTCCCATGCGGGTCGAAGGCCGGATGGTGAATCCGTATATCGGGGTGCTGGTGGTTTTCGTCATCCCGCTCGTGCTGCTGATCGGCCTCATCCTCATACCCACCGGTATCGTCCTGCAAGCCCGCCGGGTGCGCGCCGGCGCCCGCATCCTGCCCTCGAGCGGCGCCGCCTGGCGCAGACTGGGCATCTTCTTCGGTCTGATGTCGTTCGTTAACCTTCTCATTGGCAGCCAGGCCACGTATCGCGCCGTTCAGTATATGGATACGCAGAACTTCTGCGGCGCCACCTGTCACGTCATGACCCCCGAGTTTACCGCCTGGCAGCACGCGCCGCATTCTCGCGTGCAGTGCGTCGAATGCCATATCGCTCCAGGCGCTGAAGGTTTCCTGAAAGCCAAAATGGCGGGTACCGAACAGCTGGTGGAGGTTGTCACGGACAGCTATAAGCGCCCGATTCCTTCCGGCCTCGAAAGCAACAAGCTGACCAACTCGGCCGAGACCTGCGAAAATTGCCATGCGCGAAATCGCGACATCGGTACACCGGTCATTATCGAAACGAAGTACAAGGACGATGCTTCCAACACTCCCACTTCGACTGTCCTCACGATGATGGTCGGCGGCGCGAACTCGGGTGGCATTCACGGCGCTCACATGGGCAACGGAGCCCGGATCGTCTATGCCACCGCCGATCCGAAGCGGCAGGTCATCCCCTGGGTGGAATATACGGACGCAAGCGGCGTCAAACGTACTTACGTTTCAAGCGACGCCAAACCCGCCGAAGTCGTTAAGATGCCCCGGTTCGCAATGCAGTGCGTCGATTGCCATAACCGGCCGGCGCACTCCTTCGACCTTGCGGATCGCGCCGTTGACAAGGCCATGTCCCGCGGCGAATTGCCCACCGATCTGCCGTTTTTCAAAAAGAAAGCGATCGAGTTGCTTGGCTCCGCTTACCAAAGCAACGAGGATGCCGCGAAGCAAATTCCGGTAAAGCTGACTCAGTTCTACAAAAGCAGCTATGCCGACCTGTACGCAAGGAACCCACGGAAGGTGGATGCGGCCGGCGCCATGCTGGCCGATATCTATAACCGGAACAACTTTCCGGATCTCAAGGTGACATGGGGCACTTATCCGAACAACCTCGGTCATATGGATTCTCCCGGCTGCTTTCGCTGCCACGATGGGAACCATGCCACCGAGGACTCGAAATACGTGATCAGCAACGACTGTACCGTGTGCCACCAGACGCCCGCCGTCGACGAGACTTCACCGGCCATTCTCAAAACGCTCGGGATTGAAACCCGGCTGCTGCCGCCCGATTCAACTTCGGGTTCGAAATAGACCGATACAAAACAAGGAGACCTTGAATGAAAAAAACGATCAGCTTAGTGTTCCTCGCCAGCATTGCCGCCGCATCCTTGTTCGCCGCCAGCGCCGCGAACGGTAAGGCGATCTACGACCGCTCGTGCAAGGCCTGCCACGGCGCCGACGGCACGCCCAATCCGGCAATCGTGAACATGATGAAAGTGGATATCAAAGACTTCAAATCAGCCGCTGTGCAGGGCATGAGCGATGCCGATATCAAGAACATCATCGCCAACGGCAAGGGCAAGATGCGGCCTGTCAAGACGGTGAGCGGCTCCGATGCCGATGACGTTGCTGCATTCATCCACACGCTGAAAAAATAGAAGACCGCCGCGGGACGGGCGCGGCGCGCCGGCAGGGTGTATATTGCTCAACAGTCCGGATTATGAGAAAGACCGCGCTTGTCTCGTTTGGCTTCGTCTCGATTGGTATTGCCGCCGCGCTGCTGTCTGCCGCCTGCGGCAATTCGACTCCCCCCGCCGCATCGTCTGAAAACACCGCACCCGCGGTCGGTTCCATCGAACGTGACGATCCGGCGCTCGACAACATCCTTCCCCGCGACGCGAAGATCGAGAAAGTGGCCACCGGCTTCAAGTTCACGGAAGGGCCGCTCTGGCGCCCGGAAGAGAATGTGCTGTGGTTCAGCGACGTCGTCGGCAACGTGCTTCGCTCTACCACTCCGGACGGCAAGGTCAAGGTCCTGATCGAGAACGCCGGCGGCATCAGCACTGCGCCTCCGGGAGGCTTCATCGGCTCGAACGGCGAGGTCGCCGACAAGGACGGCTATGTACTGCTGTGCCAGCATACGAACCGGCAGATCGTCCGCGTCAGCAAGGATCTGAAGGTTACGCCGTACCTGCAGAACTACGAAGACAAGCGCTTCAACAGCCCGAACGATCTGGTCTATCGCTCCGACGGGACGCTCTATTTCACTGACCCGCCTTACGGTCTTCCCAAACAGGATGACGATCCCGCGAAGGAACTGAAATTCAACGGCGTCTTCATGTACAAGGACGGCAAACTCACGCCGATCATCAAAGATCTCAGCCGCCCCAACGGCATCGCCTTCTCGCCCGATGAGAAAACGCTCTACGTCGATAACTCCGATGAGAAGCGGAAAATCTGGATGGCCTACGACGTTGCCAGGGACGGAACGGTATCGAACGGCCGCGTCTTCTACGATGCTACCAGCGAAAAAGCTCCGGGACTTCCCGATGGCATGAAGGTCGATTCGCAGGGCAACGTCTATTCGAGCGGGCCTGGTGGAACCTGGATTTTCTCCCCCCAGGGAAAGCATCTCGGCACCATCAAGCCGGGCGAGACGCCGGCAAACTGCGGCTGGGCGCAGGATGGCAAAACGTTGTACATCACTGCCGAGACCAGCGTTTATCGCGTTCACCTGTCCGTAGCTGGAGAAAAGGCGCTCTACCAGTAAACAGCGGGCCTGTTACATATCGAGACGGATTATGGAAAGACGAACTTATCTGAAGACCATCCTGGCGGCCGGCGCCGCGGCGGGGATTGCTTCGGCGCAGCAGAAAGGCGACGGGAAACAAATCATCCTGATCGTCGATCTGCCTGTGCAGGCGGGCAGGGAGAAGGAGATGCTCCATAACTTCCATTCCATCTTCAAACCCGCCGCCGAGAAGCAGCCCGGTTACATCGACGTCAACATCGTCAAACTGCGCTCCGCCGTGCAGGGCTCGGCTCCGGCCAGTATGAACTATGTCTTTATCCTGCGCATGGAGAGCGAAGAGGCTCGCCAGAAGTGGATTCACTCCGCAACGCACCAGAAGGTCTGGCCGACGGTTGAGAAAACGCTCAGCACCAAAGACTACAACGTCCTGCTTTACGATTACGTGTAGGTTGCGTCACCGCAGCCATCGTTCATGTGCAGGTGGCCATGCGACGGCCTCGGGGACCGCGCCGAACCTTCGCTGTCGCCGGCTGAACTCGCGTATCGCCCGCCGGAGGTCTTCCGCGCCGAAATCCGGCCACATAACGGGCGTGAACAGCAGTTCTGCGTAGGCGCATTCCCAAAGCAGGAAATCGCTCAAACGCTGTTCGCCGCCAGTGCGGATCAGCAGGTCTACCGGCCTTGCATCCCTCATCGCGCTGAAGCCGCCGGGCAACTCTGCCGCACGCGCCATCGAATCCCGCGCCGAGTAGTCGATAGCGATACGCAACTCGAGCCGGTTCCCGGCGGACGTAGCCATCTCCGCCCTGCGAATGGCGTTGCGCAGCGCAACCGGCAGCCGGTCACGGCGTCCGATCACCTGAACCCGCACGCCGGTTTCGATGCAGCGCGCCGTCTCGCTGTCGAGATGCCAGGCCAACAGCCCCAGAAGTATGCTCACCTCGGCGGCGGGCCGTTTCCAGTTATCGGAAGAGAACGCATATACGCTCAGCGTGGAGATCCCCAGTTCCGGCGCCGCTTCCACCGTTCGCCGCAGCGCGCCGGTCCCGGCTCGATGGCCCTCCGCGCGCGGCATGCCCCGCAACGCGGCCCAGCGTCCGTTTCCATCCATGATGACTGCCACGTGAAAATGACTTTGCGGTATAAAGTACATGGGCAAAAAATTTTTATCCCTGCCGCGTGGCGCGAATCAGCGCTTCCATGTGCGTCAGATACCCGTCGAGCGCTGCGCGTCCGCGCTGCGTCAGCCGGTACTCGGTGCGTGGCAGCCTGCCTTCGAACTTCTTTTCGCAGGCCACGTAGCCGGCGTCCTCCAGCTTGCGCGCGTGCACGCTTAGATTCCCGTCAGTGGTATTCAGCAGTTTTTTCAACTCATTGAACGTCAGGCTCTCGTTCACGCTGAGCGCGCTCACGATTCCCAGGCGCAGCCGTTCATGGATCACTCGGTCGAGCGAACGCGCCGCCGCGCCGGCTTCCACCGGCCGCAGCCCGCGCGATTCCGTCTTCGCCGCCGTGTTCGACTTAGCCACCGAAGCGCCTCGCAATCAACCACCCGAAAACCACGTGAAGCCCACCGAATCCCACTGCAAGCAGCGCATCGCCCCATGCCGCTGGAGCGAATGCGGCCGGCTTCAACGATGCAATTGACCCGAGAGCCAGAAACGACAGGCCCATTATGGGCACTACGCGCACGGAAAACGCGCCACCCGAAACCACTCCCGCCCCGTAAAGCAGCAGCCATGTGGCCGGAATAAAGCGGTCCAGCCCCGCGTCGAACAGCACGAACGTGAGCACCGCGCCCACAAAGATCGACGGCGCAATCGCCAGTACAAATCTTCGGAACGGGCGTGAAAGCACTGGCGTCTGGTTCATTCTCGCTTTGCGGCAGGAGAACGCGACTCCAATCGCCAGAGCCAGCAGTCCTTCGCCCACCCAGATCGCGAGCCACGCGCGCGGGCTGCGGCTGAAATGCGCCGCGAAGGCCGCGAAGATCGCCGTCGCGCCCATCAACATCCCACCCGCGCCGGGCACCGCCGTAAACGACCCAGCACTCTCGATCGTGTTGCGGATGTAGCGAAGGTTGTCCATCGCCTGCGCGTGCAGAGCGATGGGTTCAGGACGAGGTTCGCGAATGGGCCGGACGGCAGCCATCACCCGGATTATAGAACGTCACCGAGAACTTTGCAATGTAAAGGTTCCGGGTTTATCGCGCCAGTCCCGCATCTTTCAGCCCGTTGAGCACGAACTGCACCGCGATCGCGGTGAGCAGCAGGCCCATCATGCGCGTCAGAATGGCAACGCCTGTTTCGTGCAGATGGGTGCTTACCCAGTCCGACGCCGCCAGCACCATGAACGACATCGCCGCCACCAGCGCAATCGCCGCCACAATTGTCAGCGCATGCGGCCAATCCGTGTTCTGCGCCATCAGCACCATCACCGATGAAATCGCGCCTGGTCCGGCCAGCATCGGAATGCCCAGCGGGATAATTCCCACGTCTTCTTTGTGCGCGCCCTCTTCGGCTTCCCCCGGCGTTTCTTTCGTCGGCGACCGCCTCGCCCGCAGCATATCGAGCCCGATCAGCCCCAGAATCAATCCACCTGCAATCCGGAACGCGCCCAGCGTAATTCCGAACAACTCGAAAATGTAGGTTCCCGCGAATGAGAATGCCAGCAGGGCGATGAAGCACGTCCACGCCGCCCGCGCCGCCATGCGCCGGCGCTGCGCGCGCGTCGCGCCGGGCGTCATCGCAAGGAAGGTCGGCACCGCCGCCACCGGGTCCACCAGCACGAAGATCGACGTGAACGCGACCAGCGCGAACTGCAGAAACGTGCTCACGCGCTGCGCGCCCCGCCCGCGCCTTTCAGTTCACCGGCTTCGAAATCCCGCGCCATGCCAGCCAGTCCATCATCCTCGATGGCCAGCTCTCCACCGGGGACCCCGGCTTCTTCGTCGGCCGCAGCGCGAATCCGTGCGCGCCGTAATCGTAAAGATGCATCTCTGCAGGAATCTTGTGCGCCACCAGTTCCAGATAGAACTTTGCCGTCGGCACGACGTGCGCCGCGTCGTCGGTCGCGCACACCATGAACACCGGCGGCGCATCATCCTTCACCGGAAACTCTTCGTTGTTCACGATCGGCATCAGCGCCGGATTCACGGCGGGCGGCGGTACGCCGGGTCCCCGCTTGAACGGAATCGATCCCGGCCGGTAGAACGGATAAATCAGCGCCGTGAAGTCCGGTCTCGAACTGAACCGCTCAATCGGATCACTCGCATTCGGATCACCGCTGTCGTATTTCGTCTCGATCATCCCCGCCACTTCGCCGCCTGCCGAAAACCCGATGAATCCCAGCCGGTTCGGGTCGAAATTCCACTCCTGCGCCCGGCTCCGTACCAGGCGCATCGCCCGCGCGGCGTCGGCGTAGACGTCCTTTTCGAGCGTGTACTTCGACCCCGGCGCGCGCGCCAGCCGGTACTTCAGCACGAAAGCCGCGATCCCGTGGTCGTTCAGGTAATCGGCAATCTCCCAGCCTTCCTTCTCCATCACCAACTGCGTATGTCCGCCGCCCGGCGCCACCACCATCGCCGCGCCGGTCGCTTTCTCCTTCGGCGGCAGGAACACATAGATGGATGGATAGTGAGTCACCGTGAAGTTGCCTGGCAACTTACCATATTTCGGATTCACCGATGGCCTGGACACCTCGGGCGCCGTAATTCCCTCAGATCCCGGCGCGCGGTTCGGCCACAATTTGATTTCTTCCCCGCGTTCGGCCGCCAATGCAGAGCACGCGAGCGCGATGGCGGCGAAACAAAGCTTCATTTTCATGCGAAGCGCCAGACTATCACACGCCGGGTTCCTTCCCGTTCGCGCAGAGGTTATGAACCGGGCGGCTTCCGAACCCGGCTCTGCCGTCCCGAATACGGCTGCCTATTCGGCGGCGCGCCAGTCGACCATGGCGGAGGTGAGCCTGGCAGATAACTGTGCGAAAGGCTGTCCGATGGAGATAGCTTCCATCGCCTGTGCTTTCTTCCCGGTAACCGCCAGGGCGAGAATGCGGGCTACTTCGCGGTGAAACTCCGCGTGCATTTGCCGCACCTTCTCGTACGACGGGCTTTTCTTCAGCCCCGGATCTCCGTAGAGCCAGCGGCCGAATTCGCAGTTGTTGTCCGGCGTCACTTTCTCGACCGTGAATTCGGAACTGCCCTTTTCGATCGCCGTCCGCAGGCGCGCTTTCCACTGACCGTGAGCGGCAATCGCCGCGTTGATCTGGTCTTTGACGTTCATTCCTGGTCCTTCAGAAGTATTTCCTCTGCATGAATATCGGCGGGAGGCTCAATTTCTTTAGCTTCATACTCAAGAAGGAGCGTCTGGACACCCCGCGAACAGACATTAAATGGTCCAGCGCCGATGCTACTCCGAACTCCGCCAGTCCACCACCGCCTGGGTCAGATTCGCCGACATCTGGGCGAAAGGTTTGTCGATTTGCGAGGGCTTCCTTCGCCTGGTCCTTCTTTCCGGCCAGAGCCATGCCCAGGATTCTGCCCACTTCCTTGTGGAAGACTGCATGCAGATCGCGCACTTTTTCATAAGATGGGCTCCGCCTGATCTCGGGACTTCCGTACAACCAGCGGCCAAACTCGCAGTTCCTGTCCGCTGTCACATTGTCGACAGTAAATTCCGAATTCCCTTTATCAATGGCCGTCCGCAGCCGGTTCTTCCATAACCCATGGGAGGCGATTGCGTTGTTCAACTGATCTTTGACATTCATAAAGAATCTTCCGGGGGAACTCCCCTCTAAATGAATATCGGTGCAGCAAGTAGCTTCTTTTAGGACAACATCCCCGGAGGAGATCCGGAACGGCAAGAGGGGCGGCTTCGGCTATGGGCGGCTAAGTCGTTGTGGTTCTATAAACGCAGCGCTGCGTCACACAAGCGCTTCCGGCTTCTTCAGGTATTTCCCCACAATACCGTCCGCGGCTCGAATCGTCACAGCCAGAATCGTGAGCGTTGGGTTGCCAGAGGAGTTCTGCGGGAACGACGATGATCCAACCACCCACAGATTCGGCATGTCCCAGTGCTGCAGCCAGGTATTCACGGCTCCACGGTCCGGCGTCGCCGACATCACGGCGCCACCCTGAATGTGCGTCGTGCTGTAACTGGATGCGCTGTAGCGGGTGCGGCGGCCGGGAGTCCGCGCGAGTGCAGCAGGGCCGCGGGCCCCGCCCTCGACGAGTTTCCCGCCCGAAACGCGCGCTACAGCGGCGTTGATTTTGTCCGAAATCCGGGAGCCAAAATCCATTTGCATGTGTTCGTAATCCGTCCAGTCGAGCGTCATGCGGAGGAGCGGGTCGCCCCAGCGATCGGTCCAGGTTGGGTCGAGGTCCATGAAATTCTGACGGTAGGCAAAGTGATCGCCGCGATAGCCGGCGGCGCTGCCGACGCGATCCCAGAGACCGATGGAGGCCTTTTTCCACTCCGCGCCCCAGTTGCGCGGGGAATGGCTGGCTGGAATGCGGCCGAAAGTGGAGACAGGAAGGTATTCGGGCGATGTGCCGCGGCTGAAGGTGCCACCGCGGAGGAGGCCTGGCGGCTCTTTTGAGAAATCGATGCGCTCATCGCCGTCGAAGTCGGCGACGCAATAGCCGACGGCGCCAGAGGTCATGAAAGCGTTCAGCGCGTCCTTATAAACGATGGTGGAGTGGCCGCCGGAGGTGACCTGATGGGTGAGATTCTTGCCGAGTGTACCTTTGCCGGTTTCCGGATCGTACTGGCGGCCGATCTTCGAAAGCATGAGAAGGCGCGTATTCTGGGGGGTCCAGGCGGAGAGGACGACGATGGATGCGGGCTGGAAAGTCTCTTCGCCGCTCTCATCCATATAAGTGACGCCCTGAGCTTTACCGGATTTGTGGACGACGCGCCGTACGCAGGCGTTGTTACGCAGCGAGAAGTTCTTCTTTCGGCGGAGGACGGGCAGCAGTGTGTTGCTGGGTTGCGCCTTCGCGCCGATCATGCATCCGAACGACGGGCAATAGCCGCAGTACGTGCAGCCGGGGCGCGAGACGCCGTCGGGATTGGTGTAAGTCTGGCTCAGGTTGCAGGCCGGCAGCGGATAAGGATGATAACCGAGTTCGAGAGCGGCTTTGTTGAAGAAAGTGGCGGCGTAAGTGGGAATAAGGGGCGGAGTGGGGTATTCGTTCTGGCGGGGCGCTTCGAATATATTGCCCCCTTCGATCTTCCTGCCGCGGAGATTGCCCGCTTTGCCGCTGACGCCGGTAAGTTGTTCGGCTCGCCAGTAACAATCTTCCAGATCGGAGTAAGTGATGCCCCAATCCTGTACGGCGATGCCGGGCGGAAGTTTCGAGGCGCCGAATTTCTGTCTCAGGCGGGTCTCGAGAACGAAGAAATCCTCGAGGTAGCGGTCTGAAATGCCGCCCCAGTGTTCGCCGGAGCCGCCGGTTCCGGTGCCGGGCTTGAAGGCGCCGTACTGGCGGATGGGCGCGGAAGGATCGCGTACGGAGTGGCGGTGCGTGATCGTGTTGTCGGCCGGGTTCTGCATCATTTTGTTACGGAGAACGTAGTCGATTTCGTCCATGTCCTCGGCGTATTCTTTCGGGCCGCGAGCCGGGCCGCGTTCGAGAACGACGATATCGAGCGATGTGCGGACGGCGAGTTCGCGCGCCATGAGCAGGCCGGCCCACCCCCCGCCCACGATCACGGCATCGACCGGCTTGAGGACTTTCACGACGTATGTTTATCACGGTCGGGGGCGGAGGCACACCGATCCGGAGTGGGGTCGCCTGCTAACCTGAGCCAAATTATGGAACGGCTGACGAGGCGGCAATGGGCGGAAATGGTTGCGGCGCTGGGCGCGATGGCGGGATCGGGACAAGCACAGACGGCGGGGCGCGGGCCGGAGCCGCCGCAGGTGGTGAATCGCGAGATGCTGCGGCAGGCCCTCGAGGCGATCGGCCTGAAATTCACCGACGCGCAGATGGATATGATGCTGCCGGGCTTAAATCGATATCTGGCGCAGTACGAAACGCTCCGGAAGATCGATGTGCCGCTCGACACGCCGCCGGCGATCGCGTTTTCGCCTGTGTTGCCAGGGCATCCGGCGCCGCGCGGAGCATCGGTGTTCAGGGGACCACGCCCGGCGCCGCCCGCGTATTCGAAACCGGATGAATTGGCCTTTGCGACGGCGCTGGAACTGGGAGCGCTGATTCGGGCGCGGAAGATTTCATCGGCCGAACTGACACAGATGTATCTCAAGCGGCTGAAGACGTATTCGCCGAAGCTGCTGTGCGTGATCACTCTGACTGAGGAACTGGCCCTCGCGCAGGCGAAGGCGGCGGATGCGGAGTTGCGGGCGGGCAAGGTTCGCGGGCCCCTGCACGGTGTTCCGTATGGCGCGAAGGACCTGTTTGACACGAAAGGGATTCTGACGACCTGGGGCGCGGAGCCATTCGAGCAGCGCGTGCCGGATCGCGACGCAACGGTGGTCGAACGGCTGCGGCATGCCGGCGCGGTTCTGGTGGCGAAGCTCTCGATGGGCGCGCTCGCGCAGGGCGGCCTGTGGTTCAACGGCATGACGAAAACACCGTGGAATTACGAGCAGACGTCGAGCGGATCGTCGGCGGGATCAGGGTCGGCGACGGCTGCGGGGCTGGTGGGATTCTCGATTGGGACAGAGACGCTGGGCTCCATTGTTTCGCCGAGCACGCGGTGCGGCGTGGCGGGCGTCCGGCCGACGTTCGGCAGAGTGAGCCGGCACGGGGCGATGGCGTTGAGCTGGACGATGGACAAGATCGGCCCGATTTGCCGGTCGGTTGCGGATTGCGCGGAGGTGCTGCGCGCGATGGCGGGGCCCGATGGGAAGGATTTGACCGTAACGGATGCGCCACTGAATTGGGATGTGGCGAGGCCGGTGAGTGGGATGAAGGTGGGGTATCTGGCGAACGAGTTCGAGCGTTCGGGGAAGCAGAAGCCGGCATACGATGTGGCGCTGGAAGCCTTGAAAAAGGTGGGAGTGAAACTGCAGCCGGTTACGCTGCCGGAGTTTCCGGTGAATGCGATGCGCATCGTGCTGGAAGCGGAGGCGGCTGCCGCGTTCGATGATATTACGCGCAACGGCGAAGTGGATAAGCTGCGGGGGCAGGCGCCGTCGGACTGGCCGAATACGTTTCGAACGTCGAGGCTGATACCCGCGGTGGAATATATTCGGGCGCAGCGGGCCCGGACGATTTACATGGGTAAGCTCGGGGAGTTCATGTCGCAGTGGGATGTGCTCGTGACGCCGACGCAAAGCGCGACGCTCACGGCGACAAACCTGACGGGGCATCCGCAGGTGGTGGTTCCCTGTGGATTCGCGGATGGGTTGCCTGTGGGGCTGTTGTTCACCGGGCGGCTGTTTGAAGAGGGCGCGCCGATGCGGCTGGCGTATGCATATGAACAGGCGACGGACTGGCATAAGAAGCGGCCCGCATTAGAGACTTAGCGGCGATGCGCTGTTCCGGCGGGAGTCTTGGAGATCTTACCGGAGGGCCGGAGCCGGTCCTGTCCTGGCGCGCCGGCGATGAACGCGTACGCCGGTATCATGGCTTCATGATCTCCGGACTTGCGGTTGAGAACTTTGCGAACGAATGGATCGGCGCCTGGAACTCGCACGATCTCGACGCCATCATGGATCACTACGACGATACTGTTGTCCTCGTGTCTCCGGTGGCGGCCTGGCTGCTGAATAACCCGTCGGGCACTGTCCCGGGGGCCGCCGCGCTCCGCAGTTACTTCGAACGCGGACTGGACCTGTACCCGAACCTGCGCTTCGATCTTCTCGAAGTGATGCACGGGGTCGCAAGCCTCGTCCTCGTTTACAGGAATCAGCGGGGTACGCGAACGGCCGAGTTCATGGAGTTCGGCGAGAACGGAAAAGTAATCCGCGTGGTTGCCCACTATAGCGCATAAGCGCCGTCCCCACAGCGCTGTCTTTCGCAGTTATAATCGCCAGATGTTCATTCGACGCGCGGGGCCCGCGTGCGCCCTTTGCCTCCTGCTTGCAAACTGTTCGAAGCAGACCCTGCCGCGAGCTTCCGTCGAGTCGTCCGGAGTCACTTATGCGGCAAACGGATGGTCGCAGTCGGAACGGGACCGGTATTATCACCTCGCCGAAGGCAGTGAGCTAATACCGTACGCGCTCATCAGCAATTTGCAGAGCGTCAGCACGGGCAAGCCGTTTCTTGAAGGGATGGAGCGCTTCGGTTTCCTGCCGGATCGAGCGAGCGCACAGAATCCTCATGGCCTCCCGGTCGGCATGACCGTCTCCCGTTCCCGAAACCGGGGAACCGCCGGCAACGAAGTCATCGGCTTCAATTGCGCTACCTGTCACGTCGGCGAACTCACTTTTCACGGCAGACACGTACGCATTGATGGCGCTCCAGCCCTGGTAAACCTGCAGGCCTATCAGATCGAGTTCAAGAACTCCCTGGACGCCACTCTGAAGAATCCCCAAAGGCTCGTGGCTCTGGTTGTCGCCATGGAAAAGCAGCGGAACACGCCGGATACTCCATCCGATACGGAAGCCGCGCAGTATGCTGCCTATCCCGAAGTGCAGCACGCGGCCGATGTTCGCCCGTCTTCTCCGGCCGATACTTCGTTCCACTCGATTTCGTCTGCCGCGGCCGATTCCGCCAGCCCTGCGCCTCGCGGAAGCTTTCAGGAAAGACTAAAAGAGGACGTCGCGTTCCTGAAGGCGCGCCTGGCGTATCTGCAAAACGGCAAACTGCTGGTGGATGGAACCGAGCCGGGCCCGGGGCGCGTGGATGCATTCGGCGCAGCCCGCAACCTCTTGTTCCCGAAGTATGCGGTGAAAATGCAATCACCTGTGAGTTATCCGTTCATCTGGAGCATTCCGGATAACGTTGGCCGTAAGCCGCAGGAGTTCAAATGGATTCACTACGATGGCGACACCAACTCCATTCTCGAGCGCAACATTGGCCAGTCGCTTGGCATGGGCACTGTGTTTGACCCGGTCACTTATGAGTCAACTTTGCGCATCGGCAATCTTCACCAGCTGGAGCTATTGACTCACAAACTCCAGCCCCCGAAGTGGCCGGCAGACGTCCTGGGCGCGATCAGTGCGCAGAAGGCGCAGGCGGGAGAACAGATTTTCAACCAGAAATGCGCCGGATGCCATCAGGACAGAATGTTTAGTCAGATGGACGTCGGCACGGATCCCAACCGCGCGAACAGCTTCGGGCAGCCGGTCGGAAAGACGGCCTTCCCCGCGGCCGTTGCGCCCATCCTGCACGGTCTGAAAATGCGCGCCTTCGCGGATGACGCGATCAGCCCGGAGGAGCAGGCCACGATGGACGCGAACCCGGCAATCTGGCGCGCGACGGGCCAGTATCTCGCTCGCCCTCTAAATGGAATCTGGGCCACTGGCCCCTATCTCCACAACGGCTCCGTTCCTACCCTCTACGCATTGCTTCACCCGGACCAGCGCCCCGCCCGCTTCACGGTTGGCAGCCGCGAATTCGATCCCGTGAAGATCGGCTATCGAAGCGATCCCACGCTCACCGGTTCCAATGTCTGGGTGTTCGATACCACTCAGCCCGGCAACAGCAACATCGGCCACAGTGGCGACGCCTTCGGCGCGACGCTGTCGGAGGACCAAAAGTCAGAGTTGCTCGAATATCTCAAGAAGCTTTGAGAAACAAGATCGACATCAGTTCCCGATCGGTACTCGTTCAATATGATCGATCGCAATAATCTCGACCTGCTCGCGTCGCGGCTGCAGTCTTAATCCGAGCGAATTTCGGATCGCAGTAAAGATATCTGTGCGCGCCAGGTCCGAATCGCTGTTTGCGGAAAGGTCGGGAACCCACTCGAGATCGACGTCGTAATTGCTCGTCAGCCCGGTAAGATCCTCTGCTGGTTGTTTCAGTTTGCCGGGCAGAAATCGGGCGAGCGCCGCCATCGTCATCGAGCCTTTGATGCGGGCCGGCGCTCCCCCGAATCCGAATGTCGCTTTCCCGCCGCGAGCCGCAAAAGATGGAGCACCCCTTTCAGATTCCTTTCAGCTTCGGCCCGTTCTTATCCACCACCAGCGCGTAACCTGGACGCGAGCGCGCTTCCATATGGAAACTGAGCTTCAGCCGTTCGGCGAGCAAGCCTCGGAGCATCGCCGGAATGTCGTCCCGGCTCGCGCCGGACGGCAGCGTAGCCAGAATGTCGAAGTAATCCGATTGCAACCACGCCGGACCAGATATCTGGTCCACCGCGACTCCGAACCTTCCTTCAGAATCAGCACGACAGGGTCGCCCACGTGAGCACCAACGCCGCCGTCAACATCCGCATGGAGGCGTCTCGATTTACTTCTGCCCCGAAGCCGCCGAAAATACGCTCCGCGCCATATAGTTCATCACCTTCGCCTCATTTCGCGCGATCTCGTAATACGCCGTCTTCAGCAACTGATCTTCTCTTTCGAGCAGCGTCTCGCGAATCGACTGCTGCACCCGCGGATCGCTCAAATCCCTCTGGCCCGCCGGCTCGCGCGAAATCATCTTCAAAATGCGATACCCATCCGGCGTGTGAATTACGTTCGACATCTGGCCTGGCGACATCGACAGCACCAGACTCCGCAACTCGGGGCTCGTTTTGTCGAGCGACGATTCCGGCATGAACCCCAGGTCGCCGCCGTTCGGCTGGGTCGCCGGATCTTCGGAATAGTTCTGCGCCATCATCCCGAAATCCTCGCCCTGCCGCAGCCGTGCTTCAATGGCTTCGATCTTCCGCTTCGCCTCGTCGTCGTTCCGCGCCTTGTCGTTCTTCAGGTTGTGAACATTCGCGTCGGCCCTGGGCGTCACCAGAATCTGCGCCATGTGTACCTGCGGTTCGGGCAGATTGAAGCTGCCGCGGTTCGCATTGTAGAAGTTCGCCACGTCGGCGTCGGTGATGTTGATCTTCGATGTGATGTCCTTGTTGAACAGCTTCTTCACGCTTTCGTCGCGGCGAATGCCCGCGCGCAGCTGCTCCATCGTCAGTCCCCACGCTTTCAGCTGCTTGTCGAATTCTTCCTTCGTATAGGGAGCGCGCAGTTCGGTCAACCGCGCGTCCACGTCGGCGTCGGTGGCCACAAGGCCTTCCTTTTCCGCGCGCTGCAGCATGATTTCGCTGTCGATCAGCGATCGCAGCACTTCGAGGCGGCGCAGCTGCAGCTGCGCGGCGTTGTCGCCTTCGGCTTTCGCCGGGAACTGCGTTTTGTAGGTGCGATCGACTTCGGAGTAGTAGACCGGCCGGCCATTCACCGTCGCGGCGACATCCGATGAGACGCGCCCCGAACAGCCGGCAAGCAGCAAAGCGCCGATACCAGCGGCGCTGGCCGCAAGGCGGAACAGGTTCATTCGTGAAACCTCATTATAATGATCGAGACCCATGAAAGTTGGCATCGTCGGTACTGGAGCCATTTCCCACAAGCACGCCCTTGCTTACCGCAACCTCGGTTTCGAGGTCGTTGCGTGCACGGACGTACATGAACAGAGCGGCCGCGCGTTCGCCGCGCAGCACGGCGCGGAATTCATGCCGGATTACCGCGGCGTCTGCTCGCACCCGGATGTCGATTACGTCGACGTCTGCACTTTTCCCGATTTCCGCCTTGAACCCCTGAAGGCCTGCGCGGAATCGGGAAAGCATATCCAGGTGCAGAAACCCATCGCGACCAATGTCGCCACGGCGCGCGAGATGATCGAAACGGCCCGCGCAGCCGGCATTCTCCTCGGCGTCGTCAGCCAGCATCGCTTTGACGATTCCTGCCTGTTTCTCAATCGCGCCATCGCCGAAGGCCGGCTCGGCCGCCTGATCCAGTGCGACGCGTATGTCAAGTGGTACCGGTCGCCCGAATATTATTCGCGGCCCATCAAAGGAAGCTGGGCCGTTGAAGGCGGCGGCGCTCTCATCAACCAGGCGATTCATCAGATCGATGTTCTGCGCTGGTTTGCCGGGCCGGTCGATCGCGTTTATGCCATGTGGCAACTCGGCTCAGTGCACAAGATCGAGTCCGAAGATGTGGTAAACGCTCTGCTGCATTACGAAAACGGCGCGACCGGCGTCATTCAGGCTTCCACGGCGATGAGGCCCGGCTATTCCGAGCGCGTCGAAATCCATGGCACGCGCGGTACCGCGGTCATCACCGGCGACAAACTCACCAGCTGGGACGTTCAGGGCGATGAAGGCGAACCCGCGCCGCTCGCCAGTTCCGTCGCCAGCGGCGCATCGGACCCGATGGCGATTTCGCTCGAGCCGTTCGAGCGTCAGTTCCTCGATTTCGCGGCCGCCATTCGTGAACGCCGCAAACCGCTTGTCGGCGGTGAAGAAGGACTCGCCGCTCTTGAGATCGTCGAGCGTATTTATGGCTTCTGCAGAAAGAATTCGGCGGCGGAAACAGGCGCTTCCGTCGCCGGCACAGATTAAAGCTCGATTCTTTAGTACGGAAGACCGGGAAGCGCTTCGGTGCCTTCGCGCCGAACCGCCTGAAGTGAGTTCGGATTGAGCCCGAGCACCTTCAGGATCGGCGGCGCGAGCTGCCGTGTTTCGACGAGGCCGTTCAACATCGACGGGTTGATCCGCACGTTCGAGATCAGCATCATTACGTTCCGATCGTCATGGGAGCCACCGCCGTGTTCGGCGATCTTCTTCGTGCCGCCCGTATAAGTCACGCCCACCGAGGGCATTATCACGATGTCCGGCGGCCGCGAATCGATGCGCGGATTATCGAACAGAAGCTGCAGCGACGATTCGTAAAAGATCTCTCCGCCGCCAAACAGCGCCTGGTTCTGCTCGAGCATCGCCACCGAACTTGCCACCTTCGTCGGATCGGTCAGCCAGATCAGCGATACGTCGTCCTCATTGCCCTGTCCCACCAGCCCGCCGCCCACCAGACCCGTTCCGATGCCACCGAGAATGTCCGAAGGCGCCTTGCCGGTGGCCACGTCGGCTGGAATCCGCCTGACAAGATTCGGATCGATCGGCGACTGTCCATGCTTCGCGGTCACGATGATCAGCGTCGAATCCGCCAGCCCGTTGTCCTGAAGCGTCTGGTACATCGCGCCAATCGAGTTGTCCACAAACTGAATCTGTCCCATCAGGGCGGCGCTCGGCGTGCCCTGCGCGTCCAGATACCCGCCGGTTACGCTGGTGAACCTTGAGCGCGTCATAGCATTGCATGTTCTGGAAGCTGCCCGTCCACGCGTTGCTGGAAGTCGCGGCGCCAGGATGCGGAAGGTAATTCGGACTAATGCCGCCGCCCCCGTCGAGCTTCGTGTAATCGTTTTCGATCTCTTCATCGAATCCGACCTGAGTGCCGCGATTGGCGGCACAGAGATTCGCGCCACCGACGATTCCATAAGGCGTTGTCTGCGCCGGCGGAGAAAGGGCGCGATCGTAACTTACGTCGCAGTAAGTGCCCGTGGTGCGCGGCGTACCTCCGGTAATAAGCGCCGTCAACCCCGGAAAAGAGTCGGATGGAAACGGCGTCACGGCATTGTTGAACACTACTCCGGTCTGCGCGAGCCCAGCCAGATTCGGACAATAGCTTGCCCCGCCGTTGATTCCAGCGACTCCGTTGGAGCAGTTCAGAAAGTCGACGGCGTGCATGCCGTCAATGCTGATCAGCAGAACATGTTTTATGTTTCCGCAACTTACTACGTCCGTCCGATCCGGAAATCGGCTTCCCCCGGGTCCGCCGGCTCCGAAACCGTGTTCCGATCCATGTTGAAATAGTTCATTGGTGATACTTCTGCTGGGTCCGCCAGGCTGCGGGAAGGGAACGCAGGGGCGGATGGTGGCCGAGTGGCTCGATACGAAAATTCCGATTATCTCGACAGGCGATATGCTGCGCCTGGAGATTGCCGCGGGCTCGGATCTCGGCGATCACGTGAAGTCGGTGATGGCCACGGGTGGCCTTGTCAGCGATGAACTGGTGAATCGGATTCTTCGCAGGCGGATCACGCAGCCGGATTGCGCCAAGGGGTTCATCCTGGATGGCTATCCGCGAACCGTGGAGCAGGCGGAGTATCTGGATGAACTGCTTCGCGAGCGTGGAATGCCGCCGCCGGTGGTGATCCATCTCGACGTTCCGGCCGAAGTGCTGGTGGGCCGTATGGTGTGCCGCCGTCAGTGTTCGAAATGCGGCATGCAGTTCAACATTCTCTCGCGGCGTCCGCGGACCCCCGGCCGCTGCGACGCCTGCAACGCGGAACTGATCGTCCGCAAGGACGACAAGGAAGAAGTGATCCGGGAACGGCTGCGGGCTTATGACGATCTGACGCGGCCTGTGGTGAGCTATTACTCGGACGGAAGTTACTTTCAGATCGCGGGCGATCGTTCGCCCATGTATATCTTCGAGGAGATTACGAACGTGCTCGAAAGCATTTCGGGAGCAGCAGCCGGAGTGGTGAAACAATGATTGCCCCCGATTATTTGACTGACGCGTCAGGCTATAAAGGCGCCGCGGACCGGTTGTTTATTCCGGCAGATGAAACGGAAGTCAGCGCCATCCTGCGGGAAGCGAATGAGAAAAACATCCCGGTTACGGCAACCGGCGCCGGCTCCGGACTTACCGGCGGCCGCGTGGCGCAGGGCGGATGGGTGGTCTCGCTCGAGCGATTCCGCAAGCTCGAAATCTTCGATGGGCATGCGCGCGCGGGCGCCGCGATCAGCCTTCTTGAACTCCGTGACGCGGCGGCGCGAACGCGCCAGTTCTATGCGCCAGATCCGACGGAAATCTCGGCATCGGTGGGCGGCACCATCGCGACGAATGCCAGTGGTTCCCGCAGCTTCCGATACGGCAGCACGCGGCGTCATGTACTCGCGATCCGCGCGGTCTTCATGGACGGCTCGATCCGCGAGTTTCGCCGCGGAGACAAGGTCGAATTCGATGTGCCGGCGATTCCTGTTCCCAATACGACCAAGTACACGGCAGGCTACAAGCTCGAGCCGGGCATGGATTGGATCGATCTGCTGTGCGGCTCGGAAGGAACTCTGGCCGTGGTTACGGAAGCCGAGCTGAAGTTATTGCCGATTCCGCCGGAGTTGTTCACGGGCGTTATCTTCTTCCCGTCGGATGAAGCAGCGCTGGCCGCGGTGGACCAGTGGCGCGGCGTTTCCGACCTGCGCATGATCGAATACGTCGATCGCAATTCGCTCAACCTGCTGCTCGGCAGGTACCCCGAAATTCCGCGCGAAGCCGGAGCGGCTCTCCTGATCGAATCTGAAGGCGATGATGTGGACGCATGGGAGCAGCGGCTCACGGAGGCGGATGCGCTGATCGATGCGTCCTGGTTTGCCATGACGCCAGCCGACCGCGAGCGCTTCCGCAAGTTCCGGCACTCGCTGCCGGAACTGGTGATCGAGTTCATCCAGAAGCACGGCGGCCTGAAAATGGGTACAGATATGGCGGTGCCGATCGACCGGAATCGCGACATGCTGGCCTGCTACCGCAAGCGGCTGGAAGCCGAGTTCCCCGGCCAGTACGTGATTTACGGCCATATCGGCGATGCGCATGTTCACGTGAACATGCTGCCCTCCACGCCGGAGCAGGCGACGCGCGCCAACGAGCTGCTGAAAGAATTCGCCAGGGAAGCGGTGAGGCTCGGCGGCACGGTTTCGGCCGAGCACGGGCTCGGGAAACGCAAAGCCGGGCTCCTTGCGCTCCAGTACTCTCCAGAACACATCGAAGCAATGATGGCGGTCAAACGCCGCCTCGATCCGAACTGGCTTTTGGGGCGGGGCACTCTGTTCCCGGTCTGATCCGCTTCCGTCCGCCGTCGCTTCGATCGTTTTGACCTCCCGCGCCTGCCGAAAGGATTACACACGGCAGGAACGGCGCAAACGGTGACGGCTCTTATGTCGCGGAGCCGCAGGGCATTATATTTTTGCAGAAGACGAACCGAGCCGTCAGCGGGCCGTTGGAATCGCGAAATCTTCCGCCGCGCGTTGGGTTCGTTTTTTCGACCTCCTCGCGACCGTGCTCCGTCACGCGTTCAGTATAGGCGCGAACAGTAAGGTTGCCGCGCGATCGCAGAGTTCTGCTAAGCAGGAGGGATGACCGGCGTCGTTATCGCGCTTCTGCTGGTGGCGACTGTCGTTGCCTCCACCGCGGTGGCGCGCCGGCTTGCGCCGCCTGCGCCCGTGTTCATCACCGTCATCGGGATCGCGCTCGGCTTCACGCCCGGTTTCCCGGCCGTTCACCTGAATCCGGAGCTGGTTTTGTTTACGGTGCTGCCGCCGCTGATCTATGCCGCCGCCGTTCAGCTGCCCTGGGAAGAGTTTCGTTCGAATCTGTGGCCGATTTCGTTTTTCGCCATAGGTCTGGTGGCGTTTACGGCGGCAGGAGTGGCAGCCGCGGCTCACGCGCTGATTCCGGGCCTGAACTGGGCGGAGGCATTCGCGCTGGGCGCCGTTGTGTCGCCAACGGATGCGGTCGCCGGTACGGCGGTGACTGAGCGGCTTGGCGCGCCCCGCCGTCTCGTAGCCATCATCGAGGGCGAAGGTCTGGTGAATGACGCCATTGCGCTCACGATGCTGCGTCTTGCGACGGCGGCTATGCTCGCCGGTTCATTCCCGGTTGCAGCGGGGTTTGGGCGCTTTGCGGCGATCGTGGCGGGCGAGCCAGTCTGGGGTGTTTTTGTCGGCTGGGTGGCGGCGGCGCTGCGCAAACGGACCGGGGATGCGCGTATCGAGATCACGATTTCACTGATGACGCCGTTCGCGGCGTATCTTTTGCCTGAGGCGCTTGGCGGATCCGGAGTGCTCGCGACGGTGGCCGCAGGCATGTACATCGGAATTCGCACTCCGGAAATGGTCCCGTCCGGCATTCGGCTTCGGCTGACGAGCGTCTGGGAAATTGTGGTGTACCTGCTCAACGGGCTTTTGTTTCTGCTGACCGGGATCGAACTGAGCTACGTAGTCACGGGATTCCACCGCGAACCGGGAACCCGCCTGCTGCTCCATGGCCTCGCGATCACGGCGATCGCGATTCTTTTGCGCTTTGCCTGGACCTGGCCCGCGACGTGGGCGACGAACCGTATGACAGGCGAGCGGGTCGACGGCCGGATGCCGAACCGGCAGCTTGTTTTTCTGGCCTTCTGCGGCATGCGCGGCGGCATCTCTCTGGCGGCCGCGCTCACGATTCCAGAGAGTGTGCCGGGAAGTCCGCTGATCGTGTTTCTGGCCGCCTGCGTTATTGCGGGAACGCTGGTTTTGGAAGGAAGCCCTTTGCCATGGCTGCTGCGGCGGCTCGGAATCGATGAAGATGCGAGGCGGGAGGCGAACCGTTCGAACGAGGCCGAGCGGAAGGCCCGGTCGGCGGCCATCCGCTCCGCGCTCCAGGCGCTGGACCAGTATGGCGAGAAGGCTTCCACGTTGCGCAACCGCTACCGGCATCAGCTCGCGCTGCTGGCACGGGGCGGGGAAGAAGGCGAGACGGCTCCGGAAGATCGGAGGCGGGAACTGGTTCAGATGAATCTGGAAGCGCTGGCGGCGGAGCGCAGGACCGTGATCGAACTGCACCGCAGCGGCGGGATTCCCGAATATGTACTCCACCGCATCGAACGGGATCTGGACCTGAATGAAGTACGGCTGCGGAATCTGATTTCCGATGGCGCGGCCGAGTGAGGCGGCTTCGTACGACAATATGGGGTAGAAATGTTTTCAATCCTGCTCGGCGCGGCGCTTTGCGCCATTCTGATCCTGAATATCCTGCTGCTGGCGAGGCTGCGCTCGAATGGGGGTTCGGAGACGCGCGTCGCCGACGAGATTCGGGCGCTGCGGTCGGAAGTGGCCGCGTCGCTGCAGCGTTTCTCGGCGCACACGGATGAGCAGCTTTCGCGGGCGCGCATGGAACTGAATGATTCCCTTGCGGCTTCGCGGCGGGATCATTCGGGCGCGATGGAACAGCTGCGGTCGGTCGTGGACCGGCGGCTGGAGGCGATTCAGATCGACAATGCGCAGAAACTCGAAAAAATGCGCGCCACAGTGGACGAGAAGCTCCAGAGTACGCTCGAGACGCGGCTCGGGGAATCGTTCCGAATCGTGAGCGAACGGCTGGAACAGGTGCATCGGGGGCTCGGCGAGATGCAGAATCTGGCTGCGGGCGTGGGCGATCTGAAGCGGGTACTCTCGAACGTGACGACACGCGGGGCGTGGGGTGAAGTGCAGCTGGAAAATGTGCTGAACCAGGTGCTTTCGCCGGATCAGTTCGAGCGCAATTTCTCACCGGCCGGGAACGGGGAACGCGTGGAGTTCGCGATCAAACTGCCGGGCGCCGAATCGAGCCCGGTGTGGCTGCCGGTGGACGCGAAGTTTCCGCTCGAAACCTATCAGCGTCTGGCGGCCGCCGCGCAGGACGGCAATGCCGCGGGCGTAGAGGCGTGCTCGAAGGAGTTGGAGAACGTGATCAAAGCCTGCGCGAAGACGTTCAGCGGGAAGTATCTGCTGCCGCCGCGCACGACGGATTTCGGGATACTGTTTCTGGCCACGGAAGGCCTGTACGCGGAAGCCTTGCGGAGGCCAGGCCTGGCGGAAATGCTGCAGCGCGATTTCCGGGTGGTGCTGGCGGGGCCGACGACGTTCTGCGCGCTGCTGAACAGCCTGCAGATGGGATTCCGCACGCTTGCGATTCAGCAGCGGTCAGGCGAAGTCTGGAAGTTGCTGGGGGACGTGAAGGCGCAGTTCGGCAAGTATTCGGACCTGCTGGCGAATGTACGGAAGAAGCTGGATCAGGCGGTGCAGACGGTGGATGACGCGGCGCACCGCACGCGCATGATCGAGAAGAAGCTGAAGGATGTGGAGACCAACGAGGAGCTGCCGCCGGGAGCGTCAGGGTTGAGGCTGGTGGCGGGAAGCGACGGGGATTAACCCGCCGCGTTCTCCGGCAGGTAGTGAATATCGAATTTCCGGTTGGTTATGAACAAAACGGTGACATCTTGTTCCGCCGTCGCGCCATGTTCCATTTCCATGCCGGCGGGGAACCAGAGGAAGTGCCCGGGACCGAACCGGCCCTGATTGGTGACCAGAGTGCCTTCGAGGACGTACATGCCATGCGCGCAGGTATGGACGTGGCGGGTGTTGATGACACCCGCCGGATAGCGGACAATCCGAATCTCCATCCCGGTTTCGGGATCCTCGATGAGGTTCTTGCGATAGAGCATCCTGCCGAGATGCTCATTCCAGCGGTCTTCCCAGGGAAGCGCGGCGACGTCGAAGGCCGTTAAACGGTTGTTATCCACGTCCTCAGGCGCTCTGCAGCGCGTTCTTTGCGAATGCCATGCACTTCGCCACTTCTTCCTTCGGCGAGCCCGTACCGTTGTATTCGTATTCGATGAGAGCCGGGATGCTCCATTTGTTGTCTTTCAGTTCGAGGAGCACCTCCTTGATCTTCGTGTCGCCTTCGCCCCACGGCGTATTCGGGCCTTCATCTTTCTTCCGGTCTTTGAGGTGAAGAACGACGATCTTGTCGTGATGCTCTTTGATGTACGACACGGGATCGTAGCCGGCGGCGGTGAAGTGGCCGATATCAAGGTTGATCCGGTAATACTTCGACATTTCCATCGCCGCGGCGAAGCTTTCCGGTTTCGCGAACTGATTGGGATCTTTGAGATCCGAGTGGCCGTGCATGGCGACCATCATCTTGTGCTTGTCGGCGAACGGCGCAACCTTCCTCGCGACCGGTATGGTGGTTGACGCGGTGATGATGTTGACGCCGAGGGCTTTGGCGAAGGCGAAGCCGCGATCGATCTCGTCGTCGTCGAAACTGTCGTTAAAGCTGTAGTTATAGGCGACGAGCTGAATGCCGGCGTCGTCGAACTTCTTGCGAACGCCTTTGAAATAGCCCAGATCGACGGTTTTGCGCCACTGGCGGAGATCCTCGCGCGCCTTCTGGCGGGCGGCGGCGACGGCGGGATCGACGGGACCGCGCCCGCGTCCCCGGCCGAATCCCGGTCCGCGTCCGCGTCCTCCGCCGCCCATGGGCGTCTTTTCCGACAGGGCGGGCGGCTCGATGTGCGGCGCGAACAACTCGCAGTAGCCGCATCCGTCCTCGGCCATCTGAGGAATCGCATCGTCCAGCGAAACGGTGCGGAAGCTGTAGCTCTGGGAGCCGAGCTCAACGCCGTCGATTTTGGAATTGATGCGGGCGGCAAGCGCCGAAGAGAGGGGAAGTGCGGTGAGGGCCAGCTTTCCGAAGTCGCGTCTCGAGTACAAGAAGATTTTTCCTTTCCGAGCAGTAAGTCTATCTCACTTCTGGAAACGGAGCGCGAGCACCGCGTTCAGTCCGCCGAACGCGAACGAGTTCGAAAGCGCGTGCTCGATTTCGGCGCAGCGCGCCTGATTGGGGATGTAATCGAGATCGCACTCAGGATCGGCTTCCGTGAAGTTGATGGTTGGAGGCAGAAAGCCTTCGCGAACGCTGAGGATGGTAGCCGCCAGTTCGACAGCGCCGGCCGCGCCGAGCGTGTGACCGTGCATGGCCTTTGTGGACGAAATCGGCAGCT
>DAIDJK010000120.1 GCA_027450225.1 Bryobacterales bacterium
CCAGGACTCCTGACGCGCGGGATGGGACTGCCGACACTCACATGAGCGCAAAGAGACTGGCTGCAGGGTCCCCTTGATCTTCTGATCTGATGACGCTAAACCGAAGAGACCTCTGAGATGAAAGCGGCGACCAGATGCTCGATCTCGGCCGGTGGCAGGTTGTAGCGAGCGTTGCCGTCCGGCTGGCCGAGATTGCCGCTGATGACGAACGCGCGCAAGCCCCGGCGCGCAAGCCTTTTGGCCTGCGCGATATTAAGGCCGCCGACGACCTGCACCGGGGCGGTCTTGCCGACCCGCTCGAAGATCGCGGTGGCCATTTCACCGAGATAGTCACTCTCGACAAGTTTGGGGTCGGCATGCCGCGCATCGGACTGCAAATGAACGCCGATACCATCCACACCGGCTTCGATCATGCGCAGCGCGACCTCCGCTGCGTGCGCGGCGGGGCCTTGATGCGGCACCATGATGTCGGTGAAGACGAGCCGCGCAAGTTCGGAATCCTTCCGCCTGAACTCGTCGCGGACGCCGCAGGCCGCCTTCACCGTGTCCACACCCGCGAGCGCGAGCAGATCGAAGATATTGCCGCCGCCGGAATAGACGATGCGCGCCTCTGACGCACCGCCGTCCATCGTCTTCATATCGGCGAGCAGAACCGCCCTGGGAAACTGCTTACGGAACGCAGGCACAACGTTCGAGACGCCCTCGTTCTTGAGAAGTGGCGTCCCCATTTCAACGATATTGACGCCGCCCTTCAGCGCCGCGGCGGCAACCCCCAGGCCCTGCCGGATGGTGGCGACGTCCACCGAGATCTGGAACATGAAGCGGGTTTTAAGCTGATGGAGCAGGCTGGCGGAAGCCGGGTGTTCCTCCGTCCTTGCCTGGGCCCAGCCCTCGTTGGGCCGCATCATCTCGAACGTGGCGCCAACGGTCAGTCCGGTGACGGCGAGACCCGGCGCCCCCTTGAGGAACGATCGCCGGTCCAGGCGCCCATGCCGATCTTTGTCGAAGGGATCGATCGGCTTTTCCGAAGATTTGGACAGATTCTTGATCGCCATCGGTATCAGGCCAGCAACAGCTTGCGCACTGCGCCTTCCGGATCATCCACCATCCGGCAGTTGTTATCGAACACCATCGTCTGCGCATGCGCCGGCTCGAACGGCTCCCATTTCAAGCCGGGCTGGCCCGGATTGCCTGTCCTCGCGAAATTGGCCCAGGCGGTGGCCATCTTCTTCGCCAGAGCCTGAGCCTCCGGTCCATTACCGGTTCCCTGATCACAGCGCTTCGTGTTATCGAAGCAGAAGGCCAGCTCCGCTGTATGCCAGGCTCCTGCATCTTCGAGCATCGGGGATTGCCAGGTGAAGTACCAGGCGTAGGCGGGGGCGCCCTTCTGGTTGTACTTCATGGTTGCCATGCGCGTAACGTTGTTGCGCATGTTGAGCGTGTTCAAGCCGCTGCTTCCGCACATATAGGAGAGCGTACGAATGCTCTTCTCCGGATGGGCTTTCTTCAGCCCCTCCGCGATTGCGCGGGCCTTCGCCTCACCGTAATTCCTGGTGAGCGTGGCCATCCACTCGGCCTCGGTTGGGCGGGAAAGCATGGAGTTTCCCTCCTCGCTCACGGAGCCGAACAACACCGGAACGTTTCTCGAAATCTCCGGCGCGGCATCGAAGAAAGATCGCATGGTGATGATCCGGCCATCCACCGTCGGCCCCGAACCGACCCGTGGTCTTGCCGTGCCAGGCGCGAGCGTCGGACTACCCGGGGGCCCCGGCGGATTCATTCTGGCCGCAACCGCGTTGCTGACCTGATTCAATCTGGCCCATTCCACCTTCTGGAGCGCGGCCATGTCTTTGACGCCGAGTTCGGCGATCACCTGCTTTGCGTACTCTCTGGACTCCTCGGCGCCGGGAGGATTGCCGCCACCGCCCGATTGCGCAGACGCGCGGTGGATCAATCCCTCCGCGGAGGGCATCCCGAGGAGCGTGGTGACTTTTGAGCCCCCTCCCGATTGGCCGTAGATCATCACGCAGCCAGGATCGCCGCCGAAATTCGCGATGTTTTCCCGAACCCAGCGAAGCGCCGCAACGAGGTCGGTCATCCCGACATTCACCGAATCCTCGTATGCGGCGCCACCCAGCAAAGACACGTCAAGAAATCCGAGGGAGTTCAGGCGATGGTTGACCGTCACCGACACGACGTCATGATGCCGGGCCAGCTGCGCACCGTCCTGCGAGGCGAGTTCGTAGGCCGAACCGAAGGTGAAGCCGCCGCCGTGGATATAGAACATCACCGGGCGTTTACCGGACAGGCTGGGAGTCCAGATGTTTACCTTCAGCATGTCCTCGCTTTGCCAGCCGTCGGTCCATTGATAAAGGAACGTCTGTTCACTCGTCCAGTTGTGCAGGCGCTGAGGGCAATTGGCCCCATAGGTCAGAGCCGGGTACTCGCCATCCCACCGCCTGGGAGATTTGGCCGGAAGCCAGCGGTTCTCACCCCCGGTATTCGCGCCGTATGGGACGCCTTTGAAGGTAAGCACGCCTTCCTCGACATAGCCGCGCACCTTTCCGTACTGGGTGTTCGCGACCGCGGATCGCGGCGTGCTGCAGCTCGCGCCTGCGGTATTGACAGTTTTCGCGTCTGAGCTGGACGCGCCGCCTGCCAGCGCTGCGACGCCTGCCGAGGCCGACAGCAGCGCCTGCCGCCGATTGAGTCTGAGTCTATTCCGGGAATCTGACCTGGGCATCCATTCTCCTCGCAGGGCGAGCGTTCGCCCGTTCGCGGTGGTTGATCACTACACTTCCCCACCGGGCGTACGCGTCGGCTCTGCAGCCGGGATCTCGACGGACCCTTCCCGGCACGGTTCAGTATATAACCGATTCGCAATAATCGCGTTCACCTTCACAGCTTCGAAATCTCGGGATTCGAACAGTTCAGTTGCCGGCGGCGAATCCGCCTGGAGGGGTCCTGCGAGGGCCCCGGCAGGGCGGGCGCTGGACTGCGGGAGGAGACGTTACACGCTCCGCGGAACTATGTCACCGTTGTCGGTGAATGTGCCACGTCGTGGATTGTCATTGCTGAGGGACGGCCATTGATGAGGGCTGGCCATGAAGGCGAAGGAAGGCATTGCACATCAGGGATGCCAGCCGTTTCATCAGCTGACTTAAGCGAGCATGGCCTTCCATCCTGCCTCATCCCGATCGATTGTCAAGCGATTCCCGGAACGTACGAGAGGCAGCCGGAGCAGATCGGGCTGACGTTCGATTCTGGCAAGAAGTTCGGAATCAGAAAGCTTCAGGTATCCGAGTCCAGCGTCGATCCAGTGTTTCCCATTTCGATCGACCAGTTCGGGCAATCCAAAGCGCTCAGTAAATCGCCTGATTTCTGCGGGCGCCATAGGCCGCTCCGCGAGATTGACGAAGTGGATGGTCGCGCGGCGCTCCTTGAAGAATCTCTCCGCTGCACGCGTTGCATGCGAGTTCCTGAGTCCAAAAATCTGGACAGCCACCATACGCGGCCATTCTCGCAGACAGGGTCCGCGGTGTCGGCCTGCCGAAGCGAGAGGGCGGCACTTCTTCCGATTCCCGCGGCTGAATCGGCTGCACAGGCCGCGCAGCCCGGCCGTGGCGCCCCCGTGCGTTTCCTGATCTCCTGATCTCACAAAAACGTGGATCACATGGACGCCCGGTGCGGCAGACGCTTCCCGAAGCGCTTGGACGCGTCTGGGCTGGCTACTCAAAGCGGTAAAGGCTATTCAAGAGCGTAACCACGGGGCATGATCCATCGCCTCTAGCCGAGATGAAGACTTTATTGTTCGTCATGGCTGCCGCGTCGCTTTATGCGCAGCAGGGCCGCGGCCCCGCGCCCGTGCGGTCTCCGGAGATTTCTTCCGATGGCAAAGTAACGTTCCGGCTGCGCGCGCCCGAGGCGAAGGAAGTTGAGGTAACAGGCTTCGGACAGCCGATGCCGATGACCAAAGACGACCAGGGCGTCTGGTCCGTGACAACAGACACGTTGAAACCCGAGATGTATACCTACAATTTCCGGCTCGATGGAGTGTCAATCATGGATCCCGCGAATTCCACGCGCAAAACTTCGTACGCGGGAGCCGGCAACAGCCTGTTACGAGTACCGGGTGACGCAGTCCTCGATCCCGGAACGGGCCCGCGCGGCGTCGTGGCGCATCATGTCTACCACTCGGCACTGATCGGCGCTGACCGCGATTACTACGTCTACACGCCGCCGAACTACGATCCCTCGCGCAAGGAGAAGTATCCGGTGTTCTTCGTTCTGCACGGTCTTGGAGACGATGCGGCGGCCTGGACCAACGTTGGCGACGCCAATACGATTCTCGACAATCTGATCAATGAGGGCAAGGCGAAGCCGATGATCATGGTGAACACGCTTGGCTATGGAACGCCGGAAGGCCCGGCTACGGCGATGTCCGCTTCCATGATTCCCACCTTCGACCGCGCGCTCGTGGAGGAAGTTCTTCCGCAGGTGGAAAGAGAGTATCACGTGGCGAAGAACCGCGATTCGCGCGCGATTGCCGGGCTTTCGATGGGCGGCGCGGAATCGTTCTATATCGGCTTGAACAACATCGACAAGTTCGCCTGGGTTGGTTCCATGAGCGGCGCTTACGTGATGTGGCCGAGAGCGAATCCGCAGCCTGCGGCGGCAGCGACGCCAGGCGGCGGACGTGGCGGACGCGGCCGCGTGCGCGGTATGGAGATCGCGGACTTCGAGAAGAACTTTCCGAATCTCACGACCAAATCGGCGGCGCAACTGAAGCTGCTGTGGATGGCGTGCGGCACAGATGATGGATTGCTTGCAGTCAATCGTCAGTTTGCCGAGTGGATGAAATCGAAGGACATCCACTTCACGGAAAAAGAGGTTCCGAACTACGCCCACGTCTGGCCCTTATGGCGGCAGAATCTCGCGGAACTGGCGCAACTCGTGTTTCAGAACGCGAAATAAGCGGTCTGATGTTTCCCGATGGCGAAGATCGTTCTCGCCAGAATCCAGGAATCTCTCGGCCCGGTTTTCGCACGTGTCTGTACGACCACCTGCCGCAGCAATAGACAGGAGACGGAATGCATTCGCACACGCGTCGAGATGGCCTGCGTCGATTTCGACCTGCCCAGACGATTGCGGCAAGCCTTCGATCGTCACGCTCCGTCAATTCGCAGATCCGCAAAGCAGCGTGTCCCGAGAGCCCCGGGACGGTTGCTAACTCGCGCAACGTGCACCGCAGCCGACCGCGCTCACCTCGCAATTACCGGCAGTGACGAGAATGCATAATCGCCCAGAAAGCGAAGGCCAAGAGCGCTAACGGGAGTGTTTGAGCGGCAATCGATTGTTCCCTGATGGCCCGCAAGCGCGGGGAACTGGTAATCGGCCCAATGCCCTCCCGGATCGAGGGCCGGGACCGCTATAGCATTCGGGATGACATTCCCTCCCTGATCTCTCACCGTGCAGGAGACGGCCGCGCCGGCGCCGCCGGAGTTCGTGATAGCGATGCCCGTGTAGGTTGGGTCTCCGGTGGGCGCGAAGGTCGTTCCGTCGAAAGGAATCTCGAATTCGGTCGCGCCGGAGGCTGTCGGAACCGACGCTTCGTAATAACTATTGTCACCGGCATGGTTCCGGAACAGCGCCTGGATGGCGATGCCCGGATCGCCCGTGATCACGCCCGAACCGCTGACGGTCTGCCCAGAGAGGGACGATGCTTCGTAATAGCGAAGTCCGTGCGCGGGAACGCTATCGGAAAGGGTGCTGCCCGAAGCGCCGCCGCTGATGGCCAGCGAGACTGGCGCGCCGCTGCTGTCCCGGAAACCGATGCTGAAGTTCGCCGCAGCCGCGCCAGTGTTCATCACGAAGAAGCCGGTCACATAAGTCCCGCCAGCCGCGAAATGCGGAATCGTTGAACCGAGGCCCGCGCCCGGCGCAACCACCGGAAGCGATGAGAAGGCGCTATATCCGAGAAAACGAAGCGCAAGCATGGCGATGCTGGTATTCGATGAGCAATCGATCGTGCCGCGCAATCCGGCCAGAGCCGGGAACTGATACCCGGCCCAGTGTCCGCCCGGTTTCAACGCCGGAATCGAAACGGCGCCCGCGATGATGTTTCCACCGGTATCCCGGGCCGTGCAGGTCACGTTCGCCGCATTCGCCGAATCCAGATTGGCCAGCGCGATGCCGATGAACAGAGGAATGCCCGTCGCAGCGAACGTGGTCGCATCGAACGGCGTAATCCACTCCGGGCCGCCGGCGGAAGCGGGAATGGACGCTTCATAGTAATGACCGTCCGCCGCCGCATTCCGGAACAGCGCCTGAACCGTTATCCCCGCATCCGCGGTTACAAGCATGGAACCGCTAAGCGTCGGTCCCTGGGGATCAGACGCCGAAAAACATTGCATGCCGAGGGCGGGAACAGTCGCGGAGAATGTGCTCACGCTTCCTACTCCCGCGATGTTCAACGCCACTGGCGAGCCATCGTCCCCACGAATCGCCGCCGAGAACTTCGCCAGCTGGCTGCCGCTGTTCAACGCGCAGACCACCGTGGTGTAACTGCCGCCGGCTGCGAAGTGCGGCAACGCGAGGGTTTGCGTGCTGACCACGTCCACGCTGACAGGCAACGTGGCCAAGTTGCCGCTGACATTGAACGTGTAAGTTCCACTGTAAGTGCCGGCAGTCAGGCCCGCAGGATTGATGGCGATTATCACCGAAGCGGAATAGGTGATCGGGCCGGAGCCGGAGGAGTTGATCGTCAGGTTGCCGGAGTTGGACGGAATGCTGAGCCACCCGGAGGGTCCCTGAGTCGCTCCGCCGCTCGCATAATAGGATGGCGAGACCAGAGAGGAACTCTGGTAGGTCAGAGTTACTGTCTGGGACACAGGCGCGCTGTTTACCGGGACAGTGAAGGTCAGGGCGCCGGGATTTGCCTCCAGCGAGCCGGTGCTGATCGGCGCCACTACGCCGCCACCTGACCCGCCGCTGTTTCCCCCACCGCTGTTTCCCCCACCGACGCTTCCTCCGCCAGAAGACGCCGCGTTGACGACAAACGATTGCGTGACCGGAGCGGCGGAAGCCCAGCTGGCATTTCCCGCCTGCGAAGCCACGACCGTGCACGTTGCCGCCGCCACCGGCGTCAAAGCCGTTCCGCTGACCGTGCAGACAGTGGGCGTATTCGAAGCGAAACTGACCGTAAGGCCGGACGTCGAAGTCGCCTTCAGTGGAAAGGTCTGGGCGGGCAAAGTGACCGGCGCGATGGCGCTGAAGGTGATCGTCTGCGCCGCGGAAGCTGTAATCACGGTGGCGTCATATGCCACATCGTTTGCCGCATAAGCGTCGCCGACGCCCGACACCGTGGCGCTGTTGGTGACGTTTGCGGCAGCGTTGGTTGTCACGGTAACTGTGAGAGTAATCGGCGGATAAGACGCAGAGGGAGCCAGTACATCATGGCGCGTACACTGGATGGCTGCGCCATTGCAGGTCCAGCCGTTTCCGCTCATCGCGATTGCCGCCAGCGCCGCAGGTAAGGTATCGGCCACCGTCACTATGCCCGTCGATGGCATGTCACCCGAATTCGCGACCGTCAGAGTATAAGTAAACTGGCCTGTCCCGGTTGAAAAACTGCCCGTGTGACTGGATTGGATCGTAAGATTCGGTCCGGAAGCATCGCGGCCGAGCAGGATCGACACCGAGTTGCCATAGTAGTTGGCGACAGCCACATCAACCCGGCCGTCTCCATTGAACGGGCCGGTGAGGAGCGCGACGGGATAGTTGCCCGTCGGTATGGCAAGGGGCGGCTCGAAGCTGCCATCTCCCTTGCCCATAAGCAGGCTGATCGCGTTGTCGAGTTCATCCGCCACGGCAAGGTCCGCTACGCCGTCGCTGTTGAAATCGCCGCTGAGCAAGGCTGCGGCATGCCGGCCCGCGGGAAAATTCTGCGCGGCAGCGAACGTGCCGTCGCCCTTGCCGAGCAGAATACTGACGTCGTTCGAATAGATATTGGCGGCGGCCAGGTCGGGCTTACCGTCGCCGTTGAAATCGCCAATGGTGATTGAAGAAGTGAAGTTATCGGCCGGATAACTGACTGCCGGCCGGAACGAACCATCTCCGTTGCCGATCAGGACGCTGACCGTATTCTCCGTGCTGCCGGCGATCGCCAGATCCACCCGGCCATCGCCGTTCAGATCGCCCGCCGCCATCGCGCTGGCGAAATATCCGGCCGCATACCCGGGCGCCGCGGAGAAGGTTCCATCGCCATTGCCGAGCAGAATGCCGACCGCGCCCACGTTCGTTACGTATGCCACGTCCGGTTTCCCATCGTGATTGAAATCGGCGACTATAACGGATACAGAGGCGGTCGGAGTCAATGTCGCGAGCGTTTGTGGCGCTCCGAATGTCGCGTCGCCATTGCCCAGCATAGTGACGACGCTGGCCCCCGTGCTCACGACGAGGTCCTGCTTACCATCGAGGTTGAAATCTCCAGCGGCGATCGAGTTTGGATTACCGCCGACTGGATAACTTATAGGAGCCCCGAAGGCGCCGCCGCCCGCGCCCGCGAAGAGGGTGACGCTTCCGTTGCCGTAATTGGCCACCGCGAGATCCGGCGCGCCATCGCCATTGAAGTCCGCGGCCGCGAGCGCCTGGGGTGTCGTAGTGGCGAGGCCGGGCGCGGCGGCGAACGAATTCTGCGGCGCCGTTGTCACCGTCCCGGTTACGGCTGGCGACCCAACGATGGAATATCCGGCATTGCCGACATAAGTTGCCGTCAAGCCCGCGGTTCCTGGCGGCAAAAGGGGCGTGGAGAGCGCTGCGGTCCCATTCACTACAGCGCTGCTTCCGAGAACCTGCACGCCATCGTAGAACGTGACGACTCCCGATGCGGATGGCGGGGTTACCTCAGCGGTCAGCGTGACGCTTTGGCCGTAAGTGGACTGGTTCGACTGCGTTGTCAGACTCACCTGAGCCGGAGCCCGGCCAAGGAGAACCGTGAGCCTCTTGTCGAGGTCGTCCGAAGCCATGATGTCCGGGCGGCCGTCGCCGTTGAAATCGGCGGCAGCCAGCGAAACAGGGCTTGTGCCGGCCATATAATCGGCGGCGCCTGAGAACCCGTTTGCGCTCCCCAGCCATATGGAAAGAAGCGGGATGGGCTCCGAGCCTCCCGGATACTGCTCTCCGATGGCGACATCCTGGATTCCATCTCCGTTGAAATCGCCGCTGACGATCGAGGCGGGAGCCGCAGCCACAGGCACGAGAACGGGCGCTGCAAAAGTACCGTCACCCTTGCCGGCAAGGAAGACAAACGCGCCGCCCGTACTCGGGGGCGTCGGCGCCGCAGCGATTACATCGACGTTCCCATCGCCGTTGAAGTCGGCCGCCGCGATCAGGTTCCGGCCGGCAACATTTGACGGCTCAATGCCTGTGCTCCAAACAATACCGCCCTGGAAAGAACCCTCGCCGTTGCCGAGGAACAGAACCGCGCCGTTCGCGCCGAACAACACGACATCCTGTCGGCCATCCCGATTGAAATCCGCCAGCGCCAGGGCCGAGGCCTGATTTGCCGCATAGTTGAACGATGCGCCGAACGTGCCGTCGCCATTGCCGAGCGAAACGGTGAGTCCACCGTCAGCGATGGCGATATCGGCGTTACCATCGCCGTTGAAATCGCCAATCGCGATCGCGAACATCTCATTCGCGTCGGTAATCTCTGTACCCGCTGCAGCGAACGTCCCGTCGCCGTTGCCGAGCAGGATGGTGACGGTTTTCAGAACGCTTCCTGTGGTCGCGGCGATGTCGGTATTCCCGTCTCCATTGAAATCGCCAACCGCGATGAAGCGCGCGTTGACGCCGATCTTCTTCGGCGCCTGGAACGTGCCATCTTCATTGCCCAGGAAGACGTCAATGCCCGACGTAAGAACCACGGCCACGTCGGGCTTTCCGTCGTTATTGAAATCTCCGGTA
>DAIDJK010000121.1 GCA_027450225.1 Bryobacterales bacterium
GCATCTCCCGGGTGCGCATCGTTTTCGCCATGTCCTGCTTCTTCGGTCTGCTGCTTTATCTGCCTGCTCTCACCGCGGGCAAGCACGCGCCGACGGGCGCGTTTTTCGAGAACGCGCTGCCCATCATGGCAGTGTACGGTCTGCTGATGCTGGCGCAGTTGACCTTCTGGAACTGTTTCGGTTTCGACCGCTCGGCCACCATGGGCTATTTCTGCTGGCCAGTGCCGCTGCGGGACGTGTTCATCGCCAAAAACATCACGGTCTCTCTGCTGCTGCTGCCGCAGCTCTCGATCGTGTGGGCCGTGGCAGCCCTGCTGCGGCTTCCGGCTCCGCCAGCGAAATTCATCGAAGCCGTCGCCGTGATGATTACGGCTTCGCTCTACTGGTTCGGTCTGGGGAATCTCTTTTCCGCGCGCCTGCCGCGCCCGATGGATCCCGAAAAGATGAATCAGATGACGGGCAAACTGCAGGCGCTTTCCACGTTTATGGCGCCGCTGCTGCTGCTGCCGATTGTGCTCGCCTACATTGCGCGGGCGGTGTTTTCTAGCGAACTGATCTTTGTGGGTGTGATGCTGATCGCCATGATCCTGGGCGCCATCGTCTATTACGTCTGCCTCGATTCCGCCGTAGAAACCGCAAAGCGGCGGCGCGAGGCGATGCTGACCGAGCTTTCCCGCTTCGATGGTCCCATTTCGATCACCTGATGGTGCTTTACGCGACCACCGGCGCTTGCCGCGCCTCTTCTCCGCAGGGCAGAATCAGGGCATGAACTACGCCTGCGCCGCGGCTATCGGCGCCGTAAGCGGACTCCGGTCCATGACCGGGCCTGCCATCATTGCCACCGCTGCGCGCGCGAAGCATCTGGATCTGAGGCGCACTCCATTCCCGTGGCTGGCGTCCTCGAACGCTGCGACGATCGTGCCTGCGCTGGCGATCGGAGAAATGATTGCGGACAAGCTTCCGTTCATGCCGGATCGCATCAAACCGGGCTCGCTTGCCGGGCGCGCCGCCGCGGGTGCCCTTTGCGGTTACGCGGTTTTCAGTTCGCGCGGACGCGGTGAAGCCCTGACGGCGGCGGTGGTAGGGGCCGCGGCGGCCATCTCCGCATCCTGGGCCGGTTACGAATACCGCCGCAAAGTCCGGCTGCCCAAGATCGCTTCCGCGCTGCTCGAAGACGGCATCGCGGCCGGCCTGGGAGTGCTGCTCATTCGCAAAGTTTGCGCGTGAGGCGGCCTTCCTAGAGCACGCAGTTGGGCGAGTGGATTCCCGCCGCCTGAAGATTTTCGGCCATCTTCTCGAGCGCCGAGCGGTGAATCTGCGAAACGCGGCTTTCATTGATGCCCAGCGAATTGCCGATTTCCCGCATGGTCAGGTTCTCCGAGTAATACATGCGAATCACCGCCTGATGGCGTTCCGGCAACTTCTCCATCGCGCTCCTGAGCACGGCGTTGAGTTCGTTCTGGCCCGCGATGGTGTCCGGATTCAGTTCGCTTCCGGCCGGAAATTCGGGCGGCCCCTGAATCTCACTGTCCACCGGCCGCGAGGACGCCGAAAGCAATCCCACCATTCTGAGTTCCAGCGCCACCTGTCGCCAGCGCTCCACGTCCATGCCCATCTTCTGAGCGATCTCGTCTTCGGTGGGCGTGCGATCCGCCGTGGCCGCCATCTCCTGTGTGATCGCTTCAAGCTTCTTGTGACGCTTGCGCAGATCGCGCGACGCCCAGTCCATATCGCGAAGGCTGTCGAGGATGGCGCCCTTGATGCGATGTTTCGCGTAGCCCTTGAATGACACCTGCTTGTTGTCGTCGTACTTCAGCGCGGCGTCGAACAACCCCATGATTCCGGCGTGCACCAGATCATCGAGATCGAGGTGGACCGGCAGGTTTTCATATACCCGAACGGCGATGGCGCGAACCAGTGGAAGATGTTCGAGGACGAGGCGATCGCGCTCGCTCTCGTTCTGGCTGACTGAGATCTGGGTGTTGGCTGGGGCTTGTTTCAGGCTCTGCATGGCGGCTCCGGTTTCGTACCGGATAAATGCATCGCCTTCGCCAAATTTTCGCCATCACGCTAAACGTATGGCGGGCCAACACTTGCGTGATTTTCGAGGGCCAGGGCCGCGCCGGTTTCGGTTCACCCCGGCGCTCCGGACCGGCACGCGCGTTCCAGTCTGAAACTTACAGGCCGGCCTTGTGGGCAATCAGCGTCTTCAGCGCGAGGCCGCCCAGCAGGATGAGCACGGCGTAGAGGATCTTCCCCGTCAGCAGCATCAGCGACAGCCCGAACAGAATCGCGAAGGCGACGAGAGCCGCCGCAAGACGTGGATTCATCTTCCTTTCATGATCGGAAATTAATTCGAGCGGCGCGCGACATACTTCGGCTGATCCGGGATTAACTGATCGGAGATTGTGAACTTATGATCCACGGAATCGTCTTCAGGAATGCAGCCATTGCGACGCTGGCATTCGCGCTGGCTTCGAGCGCCGCGACCATCAATCAGCGGCGCGAAAATCAGCAGGACAGAATTGCGCAGGGCGTGAAGAGCGGTCAACTGACCGCCCGTGAAACGGCGCGCCTCGAGACCAGAGAAACGAGGCTGAACCGCCGGATCCGCACCGATCGCGCGCGGAACGATGGCCACCTGACAACCGGGGAGCGGGCCGGAATCAACCGCGCACAGAACCGGCTGAGCAATAGCATTTATCGCGACAAACATAACGCGGCGCATCAGTAGCTTCCCGCCGGCGTCACGGTCTCACCACCACGAGCGCGGCCCAGGCGCTTGCGCCGGTGGCGTCGTAAGCGCGAATCACGATGGTGTTGGTTCCTTCGAGCAGGGGAATATCGGGCGCGACCCAGGCGCCGGCGCCAGAAGCCGTGCCGGATGCCCCTGCCAGCGTTTGCCATGACACTCTGACGATTCCGCCAGTGCCGCCGCTCGCCTGGCCTGAAACGGTGAGTGAAGCGGCGTCCGTGCTGCTGACCATGCCTGCCGGGCTCGTGACGCGGACCGAAACAGGCCCGGCCGCCGCCGGCTCCGAAGCGGGAGACACGAGCGATATCGCCGCCGTCTGCGATGCGGAACCGTGCGCGGCATCGAATGCCGTAATGGTGATGTTGTTCGAGCCGGTTACCAGCGGGATGGCGGCAGCATTCCATAATCCGCCGGAGATAGTGGCCGCTCCGCTGTAACCCTGATCCGTTTGCCACTGGACGGTGACGGGCGCTACGCCGCCCGAAACCGCGCCGGACAACGCCGCCACGTTCGCCTGA
Source organism: Bryobacterales bacterium (assembly GCA_027450225.1). Taxonomy (GTDB): domain Bacteria; phylum Acidobacteriota; class Terriglobia; order Bryobacterales; family Bryobacteraceae; genus BOG-234. Next base: position 3,274 of record DAIDJK010000121.1, read on the forward strand.
GTAGATGGGGGCGCCGGGTTGAGAGTGAGCGAAAGCGTTGCGGGCGGGGCATTGGTGGTTCCCGTGGAATCGCCCGGCTGACTGCTGGAAGCGCCGGCCGGGGGAGTTGTGGACGACGTAGCCGCATCGGCGTTGCCGGGCACAGCCGGGCCATACAAAGCGACCGCGGCTCCAATGTCGTTGGCCGAGAGCGTCATGCCGCGCCGGTAATACGGATACATGACGTCGCCCGGGTTGTCGGAATGCCCGAGCCCGAGCGCGTGTCCGGCCTCATGCAGCGCGACGCTGTAGATATCGATGTCACCGCCGATATTCCAGTTTTCATCCAGATTCAGGTGCATGTCGCCGGCGATGGATTCCGGATTGATCGGTACGGGGTAGAACGTATGGGCGAGCGTTCCGGCGGTGAACGGATAAGCATCGCCGTGCGCGCCGGAGGCGAACCAGATGAAGAGCGTCCTGAGCCCGGCCTGGTTGGCGCTGGGCTGGAAGATCACGTTGACCTGCGAGGACCATACGTTGAGAGCCCGCACGATCTCGCTTTCGACGCTCGAAACGGGCTGATTCGGCGTGAGCGTTCCGAAGACGTAATTCAGCAGAACCTGCCCGTTCAGCGGATCCCAGCCGTGAAGGATGTTCGAGTACTGCTCCACCGGGCCCGCGGTGGTGAGCATGCCCGCGCACGGCATCATTCCGGCGCCGGTGAGAAGCCCGGGATCGGCCGGAAAAATGTAAGCCACGGAATCGTCCGTGGCGAGCAAACTCAACTGCGGATAAGCGGCTTCCACGATGGCGTGATTCGGGAGCAATCCCGCGGGCCGCAGCGCCGCCAGCCCGGCCGCGGCGATCACCGTGTCCTGTTGCGCGGCGGCGATATCCGGATGGAATTCGACGATGGCGGTTATGCTTCCCGTGCGCGCCAGGGCCGGACTCAGCTTGTCGGCCGAGTCCAGCTCCGACGTCCAGATCACGCCCGGCGCCACGAAACGCCTCCCGGCAGGCATTACAACCACGACGGCGTTGTCTGGAACAACGCCCACCACGTCCCCTCCCGCCCGCGCCAGGTTGGCGATGTCTTCCACGCCCGGCGCATGGTCGAACTGGATGATCCTGTGAATTCCTGTGCCCGGCAAAAGGTGGGTGCGGCGCGCCGGAGGAGCCGGAGTCGATACGCCCGTATCGCTGTTGCGCCCCCGTACCGCGGCATCGGTACCGCGCGACGATGCCGCGGTATCGATGTTGCGGGTCTTCAGGTGTATCTGCTGCCCGAAGACGCTGGACGCAACCAGGAGCGTGAGAACGGCGCGCCGCCTTGACATGGGCTTCTATCGGCGGAATCGGCCCCGCGCTTTAGCCCGTGTATATGCCGGGCAGCCGCCGGCGGGCTGAAGCTGCTATATTCTGGGTCAGCGCTGACAGATTGCAGCGACTATCGATCACTGCCGCCCGCGAGGGCAGCATGTAAGTCCGGGACCCGATCGTTTCAGACAGGTACCAGGGCGATGCTGAATGACACTTCCGCCTTTCTTCGATCCCGCTCTGTCCGTTCGCCGCTCCGGAATGAGGGAGCCGTGAACAGCACAGATTTCCAGCGCGCCAAACTCGAAGGCCGCAAACTTTCCATGGTGACGTGTTATGACTACACGTTCGCTCGTCTTCTGGCCGCCAGCGCGATTGACGCCATTCTGGTGGGCGACAGCGCCGCGATGGTGATGCATGGCTATCCCAACACGCTTTCCGCGGGAACAGAGCTGATGCGGGTGCACACGGCAGCGGTGGCGCGCGGCGCCGCGGGGAAATTTCTGGTGGCCGACATGCCGTTTCTGTCGTTCCGGAAGGGCGTGGCTGCCGCGCTGGATGCCGCGTCGGCGCTGATGACCGCCGGCGCGCATGCGGTGAAGCTCGAAGGGGTGGACGGCCATGAGGATGTGGTCCAGCGGCTGGTGGAGAGTGGTATTCCCGTGATGGGGCATCTTGGACTGCAACCTCAATCCGTGCACGCCTGCGGCGGCTTCCGGGTGCAGGGAAGAAGCGAGGATTCGGCGCGGGAGATTGCCCGCCACACCGCCGCGCTCGAACGGCTTGGCGCTTTTGCCATCGTGCTCGAATGCGTGCCGGCGAACCTCGCCCGCGAAATCAGCGAGAGCGTTCGCATTCCGGTGATCGGCATCGGCGCCGGCCTCGGCTGTGACGGCCAGATACTCGTGCTGCAGGACCTGCTGGGCATGAATCCGGACTTCCATCCGAAATTCGCCCGGCCCTTTCTGGACGGCGCGCGCTGCGTTCTGGATGCGCTGGGGCGTTTCGATGAGGCCATCAAGACAGGCACGTTCCCGGCGCCGGAAGAGAGCTATTCCTGATGCGGGTCTGGGAGAATCTCGACGAGTGGCAGGCGCGGCGGCGCAGTCTCGAAGGGCGAAGCATCGGCTTTGTCCCGACGATGGGCGCTCTGCATCAGGGGCACGGTTCACTGGTTGAGCGATGCCGGGCGGAGAACGAAATCGTCGTGGTCAGCATCTTCGTGAACCCGTCGCAGTTCAACGATCCCTCCGATCTCGACCGGTACCCGCGGACTCTGGCGCCGGATCTTGCCATGCTCGAAAAGCTGGGCGCCGACGAAGTTATCGTTCCCAGCGCCGCGGATATGTATCCCAATGGCTACAGCATCCGGCTCGAGCCGCACCCGGACGATCTGGTGCTCGAAGGAGCGTACCGGCCGGGATTTCTTCAGGGCGTGATGACGATCGTGATGAAGCTGCTGAATCTGGTGCGCGCACACCGCGCCTGCTTCGGCGAGAAGGATTACCAGCAGCTGCGCACTGTCACGGCGATGGCGCAGGAATTCTTTCTGCCGACCGTGATCGTCGCCTGCCCTACGGTGCGGGAGAAATCCGGACTCGCCATGAGCTCCCGCAACGCGCGGCTCTCGCCGGGGGGCAGAGAAAAAGCGGCGCGCCTTTTCCATGCGCTCAGCACTGCGAATGACTGCGCCGAAGCGCGAGATATGCTCGAAAAACAAGGCATGGAGGTCGAATACATCGAGGAGCGCTGGGGCCGGAGACTGGCCGCGGCCCATCTGGAGGGTGTGCGCCTCATCGATAACGTTCCATGCTGCTGACATTGGATGTAGGCAACAGCCAGATCTTCTGCGGCGTGCATGACGGCGAGGAGTTGAAGGCGACATTCCGCCGCACGTCGAGCATTCGGGCTTCGTCCGATGAGTTCGGAACGTTTTTCCGCTCCACGCTGCGCGAGAACGGCGTCGATCCAACGGAGATCAGAATGGCCGGCATCTGCTCGGTGGCGCCGGACGCTGTGCACTCGCTGCAGAACTGCTTTCGAAAGTACTTCGGACTCGAACCGTTTCTGCTTCAGCCCGGCGTAAAAACGGGCCTGAAAATCCGCTACCGCAATCCACTGGACGTCGGCCCGGACAAAGTCGCGAACGCCATCGGCGCTCTGAGCCGCTTTCCCGGACGCAACCTCGTCATCATCGATTTCGGAACCGCGACAACGCTTTGCGCGGTCGGCAGGGAGCGCGAATATCTGGGCGGCATCATCATGCCGGGAATCACCATGTCGATGAACGGCCTCGAAGCGCAGACGGCGCGTTTGCCCGCGGTCGAAATCGTGCGGCCTCCGGCCGTGCTGGGCCGAACCATCGCGGAAAGTATTCAGTCCGGCCTGTATTACGGCACGCTCGCCGCGGTGCGCAGTCTGTCCGCATCCATCGCAAAAGAGCACTTCGCGGGCGACGCGCCGCTTGTGGTGGGCACGGGCGGAATCGGGCGCCTTTTCGAGGCCGAAGATCTGTTCGATGCGTTCGTGCCCGAATTGCCGCTGATCGGGCTGCGGCGCGCGATCGAGCTGTCTCAACTGGAAACGAAGCGGGCCGGCGACGCTCGCTGACGTGTCGATTGCCATGTTTCCCGCCGCTCTCACCATCGCCGGTTCCGACCCGAGTGGCGGCGCCGGCATCCAGGCGGATCTCAAAACTTTCCATCAGCTCCGCGTCTATGGCGCGAGCGCCGTCACGCTGATCACGGTCCAGAACACGGTCCGCGTCTCGCGCGTCGAAACGCTGGACCCGCAACTCGTGGCGCAGCAGATTGCAGCCGTCCTCGAAGATATTCCTCCACAGGCCGTGAAAACGGGCGCGCTCGGCAACGCGGCGATCGTC
>DAIDJK010000122.1 GCA_027450225.1 Bryobacterales bacterium
CTGTTTCACGAAGGACAACATTATGAAGATGACCGACGGTCTCTTCCATAAAGTGTTCGACGAGATCGGGGCAGAGTATCCGGAGGTCGACAAAGAGCACTGGATCGTGGATATCGGCGCGGCGAAGCTGGCTGATACGCCGGAAGCGTTCGACGTGCTGGTGATGCCGAATCTTTACGGCGACATTCTTTCCGACGTCGCGGCGCAGATTGCCGGGTCGGTGGGTCTGGCCGGATCGGCGAATGTAGGTTCTCACGCCTCGATGTTCGAAGCGATTCACGGTTCGGCGCCGCGGCGGGCGGGGCAGAATCTGGCCAATCCTTCGGGTCTGCTGCTGGGCGGCGTGATGATGCTGGTGCACATCGGACAGTGGGAAGTGGCCGAGCGGGTGCACAACGCGTGGCTGAAGACGCTCGAGGACGGTATTCACACATACGACATCTACGCTGAGGGCGTGAGCACCCAGAAAGTCGGCACGAAGGAATTCGCGCAGGCCGTGGTGGCGCGGCTGGGACAGAAGCCGGCCAAGCTGAAGGCGGCGAGTTATTCGGGAGCTGTGTCGAAGCGGCGTGAATGGAAGCGCGAAGATATGGCGCCGCCGTCCACGATGGAGATCGTGGGAGTCGATTTGTACATCGATACGCACCATCTGGACCCCAAATCCTTCGGGGACAAACTCCACGAAGTTACGCACGACGGAATGGAACTGCAGATGATGTCGAACCGCGGAACGATGATCTGGCCGAACGGGATGCCGGAGACGTTCGTGACCGACAATTACCGGTGCCGGTTCCAGAAGATGGTGGATGGAACGGCGGCGAAGGTTACTCCGCAGCAGATCGCGGAGTTGTACCAGAAGGCGATCAGCGCCGGGTACGACGTGGTGAAGATAGAGACGCTGCGGACATACGATGGCAAGCCGGGGTACTCGCTCGCGCAGGGACAATAAGGCGGAAAGCCCGGTATCGCCGATCGCGGCTGTGATCATGGGCAGCCGATCGGACTGGGACACGATGAAGGCGGCGAGCGACGTGCTGGCTGAATTCGGCGTGCCGCACGAAAACCGGATCATCTCGGCGCATCGCACGCCTGAACTGATGGCGGAATTTGCGCAGAGCGCGGAAGGCCGCGGAATTGAAGTGATCATCGCCGGCGCGGGCGGAGCGGCGCATCTGCCCGGCATTACAGCGTCGCATACGACGCTGCCGGTGATTGGGGTTCCGGTCGAGAGCAAAATGCTGAGGGGGCTGGATTCATTGCTTTCGATCGTGCAAATGCCGGGAGGGGTGCCGGTGGCGACGATGGCAATCGGAGCGGCGGGGGCGAAGAACGCGGGATTGATGGCGGTCTCCATACTGGCTGGTAAACGCGCGCGTTTGCGGGAGAAGCTGAAGGCCTTCCGCGAAGCGCAAAAACACAAAGTACTCGACGACCGGCTGCCTTGAAGACGATTCTTCCGGGATCCAGAATAGGCGTGCTGGGCAGCGGTCAGCTGGGCCGTATGTTCGCGATCGCGGCGCGCCGAATGGGGTATCGCGTCCACACGTATTCGCCGGACCGGGACACGCCGACGGGGCAGATCGCGGACCTCGAAATCGACGCTCCTTATGAAGATATCGACCGGGTGAGGGAGTTTGCGCTGGGCGTGGATGTGGTGACGTTCGAGTTTGAGAACGTGCCCGCCGCGACGGCGGAGGCGGCGAGCCAGTGCGCGCTGGTGAGGCCATCGGGGTCCGTTTTGCACATCACGCAGCACCGGCTTCGGGAGAAGACATTCCTCCGTGAAAACGGGTTTCCGGTGACAAAATTCGAGCCCATCCGGAAGATGGAAGATCTCCGAAAGGCGATGCTCGGCTTCGGGCCGGCGATTCTGAAAACGGCTGGATTCGGGTATGACGGCAAGGGGCAGTATCGAGTGAAGACGCTGCCGGAAGCCGAAGCGGCGTGGACGGCAATGGAACGGCAGGAAGCTGTGCTCGAAGCCGTGGTGGATTTCGAGGCCGAGTTGTCCGTGGTGGGCGCGAGAACGGAGCGCGGGGAATGCGCGTTTTTTGAGCCCTTCTGCAATACGCATGCGAACGGAATTCTGGACGTATCGAGTTCGCCGGCTCCGTTCGACGAGAGAGTCTGCGAGAACGCCCGGGATCTGGCGCGCGACGTGCTGGAAGCGCTGAACGTGACCGGCGTGGTCTGCGTGGAGTTCTTCGTGAACCGGAACCGGGAGTTGCTGATCAACGAGATTGCGCCGCGACCGCACAACTCGGGACATCTGACGATAGACAGCTGCATTACCAGCCAGTTCGAGCAGCAACTGCGGGCGGTGTGCGGATTGCCGCTTGGATCGACCGAGATGCTGCGGCCGGCCGCGATGGCGAATCTGCTGGGCGACATCTGGGGCGATGGCGAACCGAACTGGGCGGCGGCGTGCTCCGTGCCTGAGGCCAAATTGCATCTATACGGCAAGAGCAATGCGAGGCCGGGGCGGAAGATGGGGCACGTGACGGCTACGGCCGCCACGGCGGCGCAGGCGGAACAAATCGTCAGGGCCGCCCGATCAATGCTGGGCCGGCGGCCCGCACTACAGGACTAACATGCGTCCGCATGCCAGGATGGCGCGTAACCAGCCAAGTTGCAGAGAGCACGCGAGATTCAGGTGACGCGGGGACGTGACTGCGATGCCGGAATGCGAGGCGCTCGCCGGATTCGATACCTTCAGACATAGTGGCTGCAAAAAAGAGCGGTGATATCTGGATAGTTCTGATCGGCGTCTTCAAACGGCTGAAGGCGGCCGCGTGTCTGGTGCTGGCGCTGGGACTGCTGCGAGCGCTGCACAAAGATCTGGCGGCGGTGGCGATGCGCTATGTCGAAGCGTTCCGGCTGGATCCCGATAACCGTTACATACACGGATTGCTGCTGAAGATTTTTCGCGTCACCCCGAAGCAGCTACGGGAGATCAGCGCGGGTTCGTTTCTGTACGCCGCGCTGTTCGGGACCGAGGGAGTGGGGCTGGTGCTGCGGAAACACTGGGCCGAGTATCTGGCGGTAGTCAGCACCGCATTGTTTCTTCCGCTCGAGGCGTATGAGATCTATCGCCGCCTGACTTGGGTTCGTCTGGTGATTTTTGCGATCAACATACTCACTGTCTGGTATCTGGCGAAGCGGATTGGCGGGCGAGTTCGCGCCTGAAGGCCGATTCGCGTTCCGCGACATAGGACTTGTACCCTTCCGGATCGATAAAGGCGTCCTTATCGCCTGACTGCAGCTTCCGGTATTTTGCCTTCAGGCCGAAATAGGCGCCGTGCGCTCCCAGAAACACGTCGCAGGGAAGCGACTTCAAGACGGCGAATGTCTTCTCGTAATCGCGGGCGATGTTGGGGTACAACGCATTGTTGACCAGTTTGTAGCCCGTGTTGACGTTCGGACTGCCGACGATGACGACGTTCAGGGGCCGGCCGTTCTCAGTGACCTGCGTGGTCCACGTGGTGCAGCCTTTGGTATGGCCGGGCGTGAGATGGGCGACGAGGGTTGTGCCGCCGAGCTCGACTTTGTCGCCATCGTGGAGAACGCGGTCGACTTTTGCGCCCGTATAGCGAGACTTGTACGCGAAATCGCCCGCGCCGCCAGCCTCTATCTCCGCAACATCCTGTTGCATGACCATGAGCTTCGCGCCGGTGAGCCGCTTGAGTTCCGCGGTGCCGGCGACGTGATCGTCGTGGGCATGGCTGATGAGGATGATCTTCACGTCTGAAGGTTTCGCGCCGACATGTTCGATGCTTTTCGTGATCAGCGGGACATCCTGATCGAAGTCCGTGTTAATGAGGATGTCGCCCGCGGGAGTCTTGACGAGATATACGGCGAGATCAGCCGTACCCACCCAGTAAATATTGCCCGCGATGCGAAAGGCGGGGAAAGGGCTGTGCCAGTCGGCGTTCGACTGCGCGAGCAAAAGGGGAGCGGCCACGAGGAAGAGCGCCGCCGATATGAGCCGGTTGCGGAAGCGGTTGCCGCGGTTCAGCCGGCCTCTGGATGGGTTCGTTTGGTTTGGCATCAGATGTCCACCGATCCGCTGTCGTCCGAGGAGTTGTCATCGTCGTAAGACGAATCGTCGACGTCTGAGGAGTCGTCGTTACCGGACTGGCCACTGTCATCAGATTGATCGTCGCTGTCAGACCGATCGTCGTTACCGGATTGATTATCGAGATTCCGCATGTCGTCATTCCGATCGTCCCGCTGATCGCGATCCCGGTCATCGTCGTAATAGTTGTTGATGATGGTTTCGGATGCAGGCGAGACGGGCGCGCCGGAGAGGAAGCCGCTGCCGCCGAAGTAGCCGGTGGCATGGTGACCGAAGATCGAAGACAGGGCAGAGAAGGCGGTTTCGCCGGCGATAACGCCGGCTGCCGTGGTGGCAGCGCTGCGGAGGAAGCCGCCGAGGGCGGAACTCTGCGGGGGCGGCGGTGGCGCCTGCGGGGGCGGCGCGGACTGCTGCAGATGAGTGTCGGCGCCCCAATCGCCCGGACGGGCCGGGCGCGTATTGGCTTCGTTCGGTAAAAAGCCTGACGACGCCGCGGGCTGCGACTGCTGCTGCTTGAGCTGGTCGAGTTGCGCCTTCGCCTGGTTCAGGGCCATGTCCTGGATCAGCACGGTCTGGACGAGGAGATAAAGGGCATCCGGACGTGTGATGGACCGGCGAATGAGTTCGTCCGCTTCGCGATCGACCTGCGGAGGCGGCGCGTTCTGAATGCGGGTCACGAGACCCTGGATCAACTGGCGTTCCTGTTCCGTCATCGGCTTCCACCCTCTTTTAACATGCGGGAACGCGGCGAAGGGCTCCGGCGCCCGGGTCCTTCGAAAACTTCTCTCTATTAGCCTCCGTGTTTACAGGGGATTCCGCGTTCGGAGCACTTGCAGGGACGGCCCTTTTTCCTGGGCGATGAGGAACGACGGGCGCCGGGGGGCGGGGCTGGAGAAAGACGTCGAGTCCAGGGCGCTGCAATCGGCGAACCAGCCGGTTGCGGGTACGCTCCGGATGGAGGCGATCGAAGTAATCGCCCACCAGCTCACGATATTCCACGCCGTCGCGAAGAATACAAAAGGCGACGATCAGGAGCCGGTGAGCGGTGGCGACGATGGCCTTGCGGATGCCGTGCTTGGCGGCCTTACGAAAGAAGAACGCCGAGATGCAGCAGTTCTTTTTATGAGTTGCCGCCCATGCCCCCTGGCAGAGGGCGCGGCGCAGCCAGCGATTGCCTTTTCTGGTTCGGTTACTCAGCCGCTTGCCGCCGCTTTGGTTATTGCCCGGACACAACCCGGCCCAGCGGGCCCCGCGCCGTGGACTGTCAAAGACCCGCATGTCGGAGCCGAGTTCAGCCAGCAGCATCCAGGCCGTTATCAGATCCACGCCCGGCATGGCGCATAAGCGAATCAGCTTCTCCACGTCAGCCCGTTGCGCGATAACTTTCTGCAGCCGATCAATCCTGCGTTCCACGAACTCCAGATCTTCCATCGGTTCGCGCAGCATCAGCCGGTGATGTTCGGTAATGCGTCCGCGCAGCGCCAGCCGCAGTTCCGGACGCCTGCCGCGCAAACCTGCCCTTCGCCTTATCGGCCAGCCAGTCGGGATGTTCCTGGCTCGAAGCACCAGACGGTAGCCGGCTTTGATTTACCCCGCGGCAAAACCAGCATGCCGCTGCTCACCGCCGTTTTCATCCCTCGTTGTGGCCGATCCGTAGCAGCGGCCGTAGGGGAATCACCGAGAATTGCGAACCGAAATCGATTGTGGAATCAACGAGATCCCGTTCGGACCTCATTGGGGCGGCGCGGGTGGATGCTAGTTTTCTTGCAGGAAGTCAGCGCGCACGGGGGAATGCAGGTCGCGCGAAAGGGCGGGTAGCTGAAGGGGACGCACGGCGTCCTCGGCGAGGCTCCGATGAAAAAACAAAACGATAA
>DAIDJK010000123.1 GCA_027450225.1 Bryobacterales bacterium
CCCATGCGCTGAATGCGAAGGTGAAGGATGGCCTCGCCACCGAGACTCTCGCCAAATGGGGCAACCATCTGGCGATGCTCGTTCACCGGACCGCGAGCGGCCAGGCCGAATTCCACGAAAACCAGGCCGACATCATCGTGGTCCGCAGCGGAGCCGGTTCCATCATCGTCGGCGGCGAAGTGGAAGGCGGCAAAACCACTGCCCCCGGCGAAATCCGCGGCAGCGGCATCAAAGGCGGTGAGAAGCAGGCGCTGCACACGGGGGATCTGGTTCACGTCCCGCCAAAGACGCCGCACCAGGTAGTTCTGGGGTCGGGTCAGACCATCGATTACTTCGCGATCAAGGTCGACGCGCAGTAAGAATCGTCCAGAATTCGTGTTAGCATAAAGATGCGGTTGAGAGGGCTGCTTTTGCGGTCCGCTGGGGCAATCCCACTCGGCTGCATTTTTTTTTGATGTATGTGCTGTATCTCGATGACGCTGGGTCGCCGGGTAACCCTGCGGAACAATACTTCACGCTGGGTGGAGTTTGCGTATACGAGGCGCAGATCGACTGGTTCAGCCGCGAACTGGACAAGCTCGCGATGCCATTTGATCCAAATCCCGAGGACATCGAATTCCATGCGTCGACAATCTTCTCGCGGCGCGAGCACCCGTGGAAGGCTCTCACGATCGACGATGCTCGTGGCATTCTCAAATCCGTATTGAGGGTTGCGGCGTGCGCCTATGACACCACGCGGATATTCGCTTGCGCGATTCACAAAGCGTCGTTTCCGAATGCCGATCCCGTTGAACTCGCGTTCGAAGATCTCTGCCAGCGATTCGACCAGTTTCTGGCTCGCCGGCGTCGGCAGGGAGATCAGCAGCGAGGAATGATTGTCCTCGACAGGACTACACGCGAAACGTCTCTCCAGAAGCTAAGCCGTGAATTTCGCAAAAGGGGCACTCGATGGGGATCGCTCAACCATATCGCCGATACGCCATTCTTCGTTGATTCGAAAGCCTCTCGTCTTGTTCAGGTCGCAGATCACATCGCGTACGCGGTTTTTCGCCGGTTCAACAGTGGAGATGCTCAATACCTCGATATCATCTGCTCGCGTTTCGATGAAGCCGACGGAATTGTTCACGGACTATCGCACCGGCATGCAGACAAGACCACCTGCATGTGTCCCGGTTGTCTGAGCCGCCGCCTTGCTGGCGGCAGAGCGGCCGATCGCCCCGGCTCCTGAACGTCTTACCAGTTCGTAATCGACCCGTCCGGCCGGAAATAAGTTTGCGCCCGGTTCGTGTCGTAGGTCGTCACTTCGAGCAGCGGCGTCAGATACTTGTAATCCAGTTCCACGCCCAGGCCGGGCCGGTCGTTCGGATACAACTTCCCGTCCTTGAAATCCATACACACGGGCAGATGCGGAATCTCTTTGCCCTGGAAACCGTACTCCATCAGCAGCGGACCCGAGTAAGTCCCGAGCGAGTTCACCAGCGCCGCCTCCGCAATCGGTCCCGTGAAGTGCGGCACCATGCCGACGAAGTGCGTCTCGCAGATCGCCGCGATCTTCATCATCTCCGTAATCCCACCGACGTTCGGCAAGGTCGCGCGCACGAAATCGATCACGTGGTTCTCCACCAGCCGGTTGAAGTCCCAGCGATTGCCCCATTCTTCGCCCGCCGCAATCGGAACCTTCACCATGCGCCGGAACTGCGGCAGATCCTCTTCGAACGCTTCCGCGCGCACCGGATCTTCCACGAAAAACGGCGCCAGCGGCTCGATGAGATTCGCCCCGCGCACCGCATCGATGAGGTCGAACCTCTGGTGGAAGTCGATGCAGAAGTCGCCGTTCTTGCCCACGCCCTCGCGCGCCTGCTGGCAATCTTCGTAAAGCTGATTCACCTTCTGGCGCGTGTTGTAAGTCGTATTCGCCGGCGTGTCGGCCGCGCCCATGCGGAAGGCCCGGTAACCCGCCTCGATCGTCAGCTTCGCGCGCTCACGAATCGACATGCCGGGTTCCACGCCCGGTATCTTGCCGCCGGTGTTGTAGCACTCGCAGTAATTACGCGTCATGCCGCCCAGCACTTCGTGCACAGGCAGCTTCAGTACCTTGCCCTTGATATCCCAGAGCGCCAGATCGAGCGCCCCGAGAGCATCTTCCTTCTCGCGCCCTGGCGGATAGAAGAATGAGCGCGACATATCCTGCCACAGCCGCTCGATGTACTGCGGGTCCTTCCCGATCAGCCTTCCCGCGCACTGTTTCAGCGTGTCCGTGAAGCCGCCTTCGCCAATTCCGGTAATCCCCGCGTCCGTCTCGATCGTCACCACCGTGTCCGCCTGGTTGAACAGCGGATTCGGATGCTGCGGCGCATATGCCTTCACGCGCGTGATCTTCATCTTCGGCAGCGCCGCGCTCGCCAGGGGCGCCTTCGCCAACGCCATTGCCGCCGCCCCCGCGGCCGATTTCAAGAATGTCCTTCGGTTCATCAGAGTTCCTTTATCAACCAGCGCACCGCGCGCTTCTGCAGCTTCACATACTCCGGCGCCCACAGCGCGTGGATCGTGTGGCCCGGCGACGTAAACACCACGCGTCCCCGCCCATAGTCATAGGCCCAGCCCGCAATCGACTTCGATCCGAGATTCTGGTAGGTCAGCCCGTCCACGTTCTCCGCTTCCAGAAGAATATATTTCCTGTCTTTGTCGTACTCTACGTAATGCTGCTCGTCGTTGACGAAAAAGTCCTGTATACCCTGCGTAATGGGGTGGCTGGAATTGACCACATGGACTTTGAACGGCCTGAGCGGGGGATGCCCAATGTAAGCCCCGCCCTGTACATCGCGATAAGCCTTCTGCGATAACGACACATGGCTGTTGTTGTGCAGGGAATAGAAGCCCCCGCCGCCGTTGACGAACTCTTTCACGCCTTCCGCCTGCTCTGCCGTCAGCCAGGTCTGCGATTGAGGCGGCGGGAAGTCGGACTTGTTCTCCAGATCCTGCTCGTAAGCGGTATAAGCATCGGGACCCAGATATCCCCCCGGCCAGATCATGCCGTCGCGCAGACAAACGAACATCTGATACCCGCGTAAAGTCTCGCCCGAAAGCTTTTCATAGGAAATCGTGTAATCGACCGTCACATCCAGGCCGTCGAACATCTTTGTCAGCGGCACCCGGATGTAATCGGCATTGTGATAGCGGTCGCCGATCAGCGCAAATGCGCGCCGCGCCGAAGGCCGCTGTCCGAAGAGAAGCGTGCCGGAGGCGGCCATCGCGGCCGTCCTGATCATCGTGCGTCGGGAAATCGAAGTCATTGCTTTACTCCTGTGACGTGTACGTTCCGGGCGAGGCCGGAAGATTCGTTCGCGGTGATGTCCACCGAATTGCCGGCGAAATGCATGGCGAGCGTGTAGTTGTTGATGTCGGAAATGAAATTCAGATCGAGCACAAAATCGGAATCGGAGGTCCAGCGCCCGCGCGCGCCCGCCAGCATATGCAGCGGGCCGTAATCCCCGAGCCGGTAAACGCCATCGAGCCCGACCGGCATCGCCAGATCCTGACCCAGATAGCGAACTTTCAGTTGCGGCTCCCGCCCGCCGAACGTCAGCCCGACGCCATCCAGCCGCGATGGGTTCCGGGGCAGCGCATAGAACGCTCCCGAAATCTGTTGCGCCATTGCCGGCAGCGCCGGAATGGTTTCCGGCGGCGGCGCTTTTTCCGCGTCACGAATCTTTTCCCGCAGCGTGCGCTGGCCCGCGGCATTTTCGGGCAGCGGACCATCGGACCGGATCGCCTCCGCGATGCCGGGTTCGACTGCGTTCCCCGGATATCCCGCGCCCGTAATAATCACGACCATGTCCTTCGACGCCCAGATCGCAATCTTCTGTCCGCCGCGCCCGTTGGCCGAAACCTCCGGTGGATTCTGATTCGGATACAGCCACCATCCGTACCCGTAATCCACGCCGGGTCTCCCGGTATTGGCG
>DAIDJK010000124.1 GCA_027450225.1 Bryobacterales bacterium
GCGCGAGATGTCGGGCTTCTCCGCCACCCGATAGACCGCGAGCGCCGTGCCCTGCTCCAGAGCCTCCGCGATCTCCCCAAACACTTCTTCCGCTTCCCCGGCCATCACGTGATCCGCGAAACGGCGCAGGAGCTCAGGTTCGCTGGACGCCCAGGGCCCTCCGATAAACGTGCGAACCCCGAGAGAGCGCGCGCGCTGAAGTACCGCCTTCGCGTCGGCGCGCTGGGCATGCATGGCGCTCACCATCACCAGGTCGGCCCAGCCGAAGTCCTCGTCCGTAATCTCGTCGAAAGCGTGGTCCTTCAGTTTCAGAGTCCACGTTGCGGGACAAAGAGCCGCTACGGTGATAAGCCCCAGCGGCGGCGTCATCGCCCCTTCCGGAAGCATATCCAGCACGCCTTCAAACCCCCAGAACGAGGGTGGAAAGCGCGGCCAGACCAGCAGCACCTTCAGGTTTGGTCCCAGTGGTGGAAACGCCGGTGACGGCGACTCCGCGGAAAGCGGGATGAGCGATGGCAGGGCCGCCGGGGAAGGCATTACGTCATTCTCTACCATCCGGTGGCCGCTGAGTAAAAGACGCAACGCGCGTGCGTGCTGGCCGCTACCGCGCCGGCTCAGTTTGCCGCGGGGCGCGCGTCTCGCTGATTTGCCGGAATCAGCAGCATCGCCGCCCCCGCCGCCATAATCGCTCCGGCCGCGAAAAACGCAGTGGATGGCGAGACCGCCGTCCACACCGTTCCCACCATCGCGCTTGCCGCCAGATCCCCCACTCCGTTCACCGCCCCCAGAGTGCCGTACACCGTCCCCCGCGTTTCCGCGCTGGTGAGATCCGGCGGAATCACGCCCTCGAGCGTGTCCTGCGCGGCGGCGAATACGCCGGAGAGCGCGAAAACCGCGGCCAGCAGCGCGAACGTCGAGTGCCCGCTCAGGAACAGTTCGCCCGTCCACGCCGCCACCGCCGCCGCGCAGAAGAACCCCGCCGCCAGCATCGGTATTTTAGGGGCGCGGTCCGCAATCGCGCCAATCGGCCACGATGCCGCCGCGTACACGCCGTTCCGGATCACATAGAGGAGCGCCGCAAGCTCCGCCGCCCGCAAGGCTCCGTGGGACGGCCGAAGCAGCGTCGCGGCGGCCAGCGTCAGCAGCGTCGGCGAGAAATCCCCGCACCCGAAGATCCCGACTCCCAGCAGAAACCTGCGGAACCGCGACGGCAACTCTCGCAGCGAGCTGGCCAGCTTCAGCCCCGGCCGCGGCTGCCGTCGCGTCTCATGCACCAGCAGCGCAAACGCAATCGGCGCCGCGATACCCGGAATCAGAGACAGCAGGAAGATCTCCCGGAACGGCACATCCGGCGCCGGCTTCGGCAGCCAGTTCAGCAACGCCACGCCCGCCAGCGGCCCGACGATCGCGCCCACCGTGTCCCCCGCCCGGTGGAATCCGAACGCCCGCCCCCGCACCGCCGGATCCACCGATTCCGAAAGCATCGCGTCGCGCAGCGATCCGCGAATCCCCTTCCCGAACCAGCTCACCAGCCGACCCAGGAAGATCGGAATCCACGTCACGGCGGCGGCAAAAATCGAAAGCCCGGTCCCGGTGAACAGGTACCCCAGCACCACCATCCGCTTCCGGTGTCCGATCTTGTCCGAATACCAGCCCGCGAACAGTTTCAGAAAGCTCGAGAACGCGTCCGACGCCCCTTCGATCCAGCCCAGCGCCGCCGCCGCCACGTGGATCACCGGCAGGAACCCCGGCAAAACGGCCAGCACCATCTCGTAGCAGGCGTCCGAGAGCAGACTGGTAATCGTCATGCCCCAGACGTTGCGGTTCAGCCAGCGCGGAGTCGCCACGCTTAGATAGTCCCATTGCGCATCTCCGCCGCCGCCGGCCGAACTCGGATCATTTTGGTCTGCATTCCTGATACAATCGAGGAGAAACGGTTTTGTCCTTATGCTTGATACGTTTGTGATCACTCTGCGCGAAGGAGTCGAGGCCGCGCTCGTGATCGCCATCGCCGTCGCATACCTCAAAAAAGCCGGCCGAACGGATCTGATGCCCGCCGTTTACCGTGCGCTGGTGAGCGCGGTACTTGCGTGTTTCGGCGCAGCCTGGGCCTTCAGCCTGGTCCATGTGAGTTCAGACGCGTATGAAGGCTGGGTGCTGCTCGCCAGCGCCGCCTTCGTCCTCTCCATGGTCATCTGGATGAACCGCCACGGCAAAAAGATGAAGGGCGAAATCGAGAGCCGGCTCAGCAAGGACACCTCCGCGGGGGCCGGGCAATGGGGCGTCTTCGCGTTCGTTTTCCTCATGATCTTCCGCGAAGGCGTGGAAACGGTGCTGATGCTGGCGGCCGTCAGGTTCGACACTTCCGGCATCATGGAACTCATCGGCGGCATCGCCGGAATCGCCCTCGCGGTGCTGTTCGGCGTGAGCTTTGTGCGCGGCACCATCCGCGTCAACCTGCGCCAGTTCTTCCAGATGACCACCGCCATCCTGATGGTGGTGGTGGCGCAGCTCGCCATCACCGGAATTCATGAGCTTTCCGAAAGCCAGGTGATCCCCGGCAGCCGCGCCGAAATGGCGCTCATCGGTCCGGTCGTCAAAAACGAGGAGTTCTTCTTCGTCACAATTCTCGCGCTCGCCGCGGCCATGCTGCTGCTCGAATGGCGCAGACGCCGCGCGCCGAAAACCGACGGACTTCAGGGCGCGGCGCTCCGCAAGGTGAAATGGACCGCGCGGCGCGAACGCCTGTGGATGATCGCCTCCTGCGTCGCCTCCTGCATGTTCATTCTGCTGATCACCGCGGAATTCATCTATGCCCGCGAGGATTCCGCGCTCTCCTCGGCGGTTCCCGTCACCTTCGACAACGGCGCCGTCCGCATCCCGGTCTCCTCGGTCAGCGACGGCAATCTGCACCGCTTCACCGTCGACGATCAGGGCGTGCACGTGCGCTTCATCGTCATCCAGAAGCCCGATAAGTCGCTCGCCACCGCGCTCGATGCCTGCCAGATCTGCGGCACGCAGGGCTATTACCAGAAAGGCACGGAAGTGATCTGCCGCAATTGCGCCTCCGATATCGTAATCTCGACCATCGGGGATTCGGGCGGCTGCAATCCGATTCCGCTCAAATCGCATGTCGACGGCGCCACGCTGGTGATCGATCAGGCGGCGCTCGATCCGGGGGCGCGCGTCTTTGCTCAAAGTAAATAAGGCTCAAAGTAAATAAGCTCGAAGTAATAAGCTCAAATCAAATCCAGCACGAATTCCAGCAATGATCGGCCGCTTTGTAAAAGACTCGCTCGGACGTTCGCCCCGCCGCAAGGCGGCAATCGTGGCGGCGATCGCGCTGGGATCGGCCGTCGCCACCTCCATGCTCGGCGTCCAGCTCAGCATCGGCGACAAGATCAATCGTGAGCTGCGTCGCGTCGGCGCGAATATCGCGGTTACCTCGCGCGCCTCGTCGCTCGAAGGCGGCGTCGGCGGCGTCACCGCGAACGCGGCCGGCGCTGCCGATTACATTCACGAAGCGGATGTGCCGAAAATCAAACACATCTTCTGGGGTTTGAACGTCACCGGCTTTGCGCCGTCGCTTGCGGCGCGCAGCGGATCGCTTCCGGTGGAAGGCGTCTGGTTCGCGCATTCCTATCAGAAACCCGACGGAAGCACGGCGACCACCGGCGTTCGCGACGTGAATCCCACATGGTTGCTCGAGAAAGGCCAGTGGGCGCAGGACGGCGCAGACCAGGCCATGCTCGGCGAAGGCGTTGCCCGCCGCACCGGCTGGAAGCCAGGCGATACCATCGACGTGCTCGGCTCGAAGTTTCACGTGGCGGGAATTCTCTCCACCGGCGATGCCACCGATGACCGTATTCTGCTGCCGCTTGCCCGCGTGGAAGCGCTCACCAGCCGTCCCGGTCTGGTCGATCGCGTCGACGTGGCCGCTCTCACCGTGCCCGAAGACACCTTCGCCCGCAAAGACCCGCGCATGATGACGTCCGGCGAATTCGAACGCTGGAACTGCACCGCTTACGTTTCGTCCATCGCGCATCAGATTGAGGAAGTCCTTCCCGGAACCGCCGCCCGCCCCGTGCGCCGCGTGGCGGATTCCGAAGGCAAAATCCTCGATCGCGTCAGTGGCCTCATGATGCTGATCACGCTCGCCGCGCTCATATCCGCCGGCCTCACCGTCTGGAGCCTTACCGCGACTTCCATGATGGAGCGCCGCGGCGAGATCGCCATCATGCAGGCCATCGGCGGCGCCCGCTGGCTCGTGGCGTCCATGCTGGCGTTCGAGATCGCGCTCATCGGCCTCGTCGGCGGTCTGCTCGGCGCCGTGCTCGGCGTCGAACTCGCCCGGCTGGTAGGCCAGTCGGTGTTTCACGACGCCGTCGAAATCTCGCCCGTTCTTCCGTTCGTCATCATGGCCGCCGCCATCGTCGTCGCGCTCGCGGGAGCATGGCAGCCGCTGCGCCGCACGCTCCGGATGGACCCGGCCGTCATCCTGCGGGAGGGCGTCTAGTGTTCCTGCGCTTCATCCTCAGCGCGCTTCGCTATCGCCGCCAGCGCCTGATGCTCGCCTTTTCTGCCCTCACCGTCGCCGCGACGCTCGGCACGGTTCTGTTCGGCATTTATGGCTCCGTCGAACGCCGTCTGCGCGAACAGTTTCGTTCCTATGGCGCGAACATCGCCGCTGTCGCCGCGAATGGCGCCACCGTTCCGCTCGCCATGGCGGATGCCGCCCGCCGGCTCGGCGCGGAAGCTGCTCCGTTTCTCATCACCGCCGGGCGGGTCGGGAATGACGGCGTTCCCGTCGCCGGCTTCATCCCCGCCGACACTGCGCCGCTCACGCCTTACTGGAGCGTGAAGGGCGATCGCAACATCGGCGCCGGCGAATGCCTCGCGGGCGAGACTCTCGCCGAACGGCTCAAGCTCACGCCCGGCGCGCGCGTCAATCTGTCCGGCCAGCCGTGCACCTTGAAAGGCATCGTTTCCACCGGCGGTGCGGAGGATTCCGAACTCCTCGTTCCCTTCGCGGCCGCCGCCGCAATCTCCGGCATTCACGATGGCGCGAGCGTCATCGAATTCCGCGCGCCGGGCGACCGCGTCGAACAGATTCGCGCCGCTCTCGCCAGCCGCTTTCCCGGCGCAGACGTGCGCACCATCCGCGCCGTCGCCGCCACCGAATCGGACGTGGTGAACAAAATTCGCGCCGCGCTGTTTCTCATCACCGTCCTCATCCTCGCCATCACCACGCTCTGCGTCTCGAGCAATTTCACCGAAATCGTGCTCGAACGCGGCAAGGAGATCGGCATCCTGAAGGCTCTTGGCGCGGCGGAGAGGAAGATCGCGGCCTTCTTCCTTTCCGAATCGGCGGCGCTGGCGCTGCTGGCAACCATTTGCGGCTATGTCATCGGCATTCTTGCCGCGGCGGAGATCGGGCAACAGATTTTTGGCGTCGCGTTCCATCTGGACGTGAGCTGGCTGGTATTTTTGAGCGTCGGCATCGTCATGCTGGCCGTCGCCGTCGTCGCAACTTCCATTGCGGCGTCGCGCGTCTGGAGCATCGATCCGGCGGTCATCCTCAGAGGCGAATAGTGGCAGGATTCATTGAGCTTGCGGATGTGACGAAGGTGTACGGGGCCGGCCCGCAGTCGGTGCGCGCGCTCGATGGCGTGTCGTTCGACGCCGAACGCGGCGAGTGGATCGCCATCATGGGCCCATCCGGCTCCGGCAAGACCACCCTGCTCAATCTTCTCGGCTGTCTCGATCAGGCTTCGAGCGGCAGCGTGCGCATCGGCGGCGTGGACGTCTCAAAGCTCAGGCGCGCGGACCTCACCCGCTTCCGCGCCGAAACCGTCGGCTTCATCTTCCAGCAGTTTCATCTGGTACCGCACCTCACTGCCGTCGAGAACGTGATGCTGGCGCAGTTCTTCCACAGCATGACGGACGAGGGGGAAGCGCTCGAATCTCTGAAGCAGGTCGGCATGGAATCGCGCGCCAGTCATCTGCCTTCGCAGCTTTCGGGCGGCGAGCAGCAGCGCGTCGCCATCGCCCGCGCGCTCGTCAACGACCCGAAGATCATCCTGGCCGACGAACCCACCGGCAATCTCGACGCCGAAAATCAGCGCGCCGTCTTCCGCATCCTCGATCAGCTTCATGAGCAGGGCCGCACCATCGTCATGGTCACCCACGATGAGAACGCGGGCCGCCTCGCCGATCGCCGCCTGAACCTCGAATACGGGCGCATCAAGGAGAATCTGATCTTCTCGGCCGAGCAGAATCAGGATTTCGATGAGGTACTGGAGCATCTCTGGATGCGCACCGAAAGCCGGGGCCATATGGAATCCACGGCCTTCACCGAAGCCCAGTGGCGCAGGCTGATTACGACCATGGCGCAGATCGGTCTGGTTGTCATGAAAGACGGCATCGAGCGGTTTACTCCGGCTGGTGAAGCGCGCGCGCGCGACGTCATCCGCCGTCACCGTCTCGCCGAGCGGCTCTTCATGGATGTGCTCAACATCAACGATGAGATCGAAATCGAGGCGAGCGCCTGTAAGTTCGAACACATCCTCAGCCCTGAAGTCACCGATCGGATGTGCACTCTGATGGGCCATCCCACCGAATGCCCGCACGGCAGTCCGATTCCTCAGGGCGAATGCTGCGTCGAGAAGAGAGTGCTGGACAGCGCTGAAATGGCGAGCGTAATGCGCGGAGCCATGCGGGGGCGTCATGGACGCTTGGCGTAAATTCTACAGGCTAAGCCGGAGATTCTGAGGGATACAGCCGCCGCCCGAAGCGCATGTCTTTGGGCGAAAGACGTTTTACAGTCTCGAATCGCTCGCGATACTCGGCGACTGTCCATTCCCACGCTTCCACCATTCGGTATTCACGGTCGTAAAGAACCCAGATCAGCAGGTCCCAGTCTAAGTTTTGCGGTTTGGCGACCAGCGTTACCACCGATCCGGGCCGACCGCTCGGCCGATTCGCCTTCACCTGATAACGCCGGCCGCAATGGATAAAGTCGACGCCTCGGGTAACTGCAGTCCGCGACACGCAGGTCGCGCAGTATTCCTCTTCGGTCATTCCCGCGAGCATCGCCGCATCGAATTCAGAAACCGCGCAGGTGATCGCCGGCGCCACTCCAAAGCGCTCCTGCCATTCGAGAGCGATCTCCACAAGAGTTCTCCTCAGGTCTGCCGCGCGCCTCAGTCCGGTTTGAATCATCCGCTCGATTCTCGATTATAATTTTGATGCCGCCGCAATCGCACCGCAGACGCGATGGCCCG
>DAIDJK010000125.1 GCA_027450225.1 Bryobacterales bacterium
CATGGCGGCGAAGCCAGCGGGAGTTCGCGGATCCGTCGAGCGGTTGATGTTGGCGTAAATCCGGATCGAGCTACTGAGCGCGCCTCCGAACAGGTCGTATACCGGAAGGTTCAGAGCCTGGCCGATGATGTCCCAGGAGCACTGTTCGAGCGCGCTCAGCGCGCAGGCGGCGCTGCGGCCGCCAGCCGCCACGTCCGGCCGTACCTTCTCGCGCAGCCACTCGATATCAAAAATGCTCCGGCCCTGGAGTAAAGCGCTGAACTGGCGCAGATAGCGGAGCGTGAGCGCATCGTCCTGGCCGTGCGAGGCTTCCCCGATTCCGGTAAGGCCCGCGCTCGATCCCAGGCGGGCGAGCAGCCAGTTTCCGCGGGAATTCACGTGGACCACGAAGGTCTCGAGAGCACCGGCCGTGATCCGGGCGGCGATTGCGGTGTTCCTTGCCGCCGCGGCGGTTGCAGCCCCACCCAGACCTGCTCCGGCCAGCCATTCTCTACGGGTCAGCATTCGCTGAAATCGTATGCGCGAAGCCGATATCCAGTCAAGAATATGCTCCTGCGATAAAAAGAAGCGCCGGGCGGCAAAATCCGCGCGCAGGCGGCTCGCGAGGAGTGATAATAGCAGCCATGCCCGCAACCGCTCCCGCCCCCATCGCCTCACAGACCCTCAGCGCGGCGCACTTTCTGGTGGAAATCGACGGCATCGCGACCATCGCCTTCACTGAGGTCTCCGGGCTGGAGGCGGCGATTCAGACCGTCGATATCCGCAACGGCAGCGACCCCGGATTCCGGATCGACCCTGGCGAGCGGCGCTACTCGAACGTGATGTTGCGGCGCGGCATGACGGCCGATACCGCGCTGTGGAACTGGATGAAGCAGGGGATTGCGGCGGACGTGCAGCGGCGGTCGGTTTCAATCATACTGCTCGATGAGAACCGGCAACCGGTAGTGAGGTGGAACCTCTCGCACGCCTGGCCCTGCAGTTACTCGATGTCGCCGCTGAACGCGAACGGGAACGATCTGGCGATTGAATCGCTCGAGATCTGCTTCGAGAATCTGGACCGGGTTTAGCCGCCGGCTACCGGCAGTGGAACTGTTCAACGAACATCTGGCGGCGGGATGCGGCCAGGTCCGGCTTGCCCGCGTTTTCGAGAGTTTTCACCACATCCTCTGAGGCCGCGCAGGCCTGCGCGTGGACGGCGGGACAGGCGGGGTTGATCGCGGGACCATTGGGGCCGTTCGTGAGGACGCAGCTTTTCGGGTCCGCCGCGCGCTGGTAGAGTTCCACCAGATCCTGGCGGAGAATGCTGTCGCCGGTGACGAAGACGCCTTCGATGAGCGAACCCGCGGCCTCGTTCAGCTTGCCGGAAGACGCGTCGATCTCCGCCGTTTGCGCGTAAACCCGAGGTTCGAGCGGATTCAGACTGCGGGCGCGTCCGGCGGCGGCGGCCGCTTTGGCGTGGTCACCCGATTCCAGATAAGCCGTCGAGAGGCGCAGGAAGGCTTCAGCGTTGGAAGGTTCCAGCTGCGAGTACGTGGTGAGAACGGGTATTGCCTTCGCGTACTCGTGCTGAAGCATGTAGAGATTCGAAGCGAAGAGGTACGGATCGGGCGGGCGGCGGTTGAGGGGCAGCGCGGCGAGAATGGCCCGGCTCTTTTCCGATTCGGCGATCACGCGATCGAGATTCGCGTGCGACGGGTCGGCGGCGAAGAGCACGTTGGCCAGCAGATCGTGCGTCTTGAAGCTTTTCGGACTGGCGCCGACGGAGGCTTCGGCGATCGAGAGATCGTTGTCCCAGACAGGATTACGGGCCACGGTGCGCGCGGCCAGCGCCAAGATCAGAAGCGAGAGAACCGCGGGCGCGAACCTCGGATCGCGAACCGGAAGAGCGTAAGCCCCGAAAACGATGCAGACAACGACTCCGAGCGCCGTCAGATAGAGCAGCCGTTCGGCCATGATGGCGCCGGTGGCGAACAGGAGGTTCGAGACCGGCGCGAGCCAGATCAGCCCCAGGGCGAAAAAGAAAAAGGCGGTGCGGCTCGAGCGGTAGAGGGCAACCGTGACAGGCAGAAGCGCGATTGCGGCGGCGACCAGAAGCCACTCGGCCGCGGCTCCCGAGAAAAGCGGAATCTGCGCCCAGGAGTAATCGGCGGAAAGCCGGGCCGGCCACAGGATCAGGCCGAATTCGCGGCCGATTACATCGAGCGCCGTCAGCCTGGCGATCCAGAAGCCGGCCCAGGGGATCGGATTATCTGTGAACGGAATTTCCATCGGCCCCGCCGCGGAAAGCACAGCGTGACGCTGCCACAGCATGCACGCGATCGGGACTCCGGCCGCAGCCAGACCGAGCCATTGCGCGCTCGTCCATTTCGGGCGGAAGACGAACTGGTGCAGCAGGATGGCGAGGATGACGATGATGCCCGTTTCCTTCGAGAATGAGCCGATCGCCGCGACAACGGCCAAAGCCGCGAGCCATATGACGCGGCGGCTGTCGGTGAACTTCAGATAGCAGGCGAGTCCGGCGAGAGTGCCTGTGGCGGCGAGAAGGTCCGCACGGCCGACGATGTTGGTTACCGTTTCCGTCAGGACCGGGTGCACAGCCCAGACGGCGGCGGAGAAAAACGCCGGCCAGTCGCGTCCGTTGAAGCGGCGGACAAGCCAGAAGACCAGCAGCACGTTGCCCGCATGCAGCAGGAAGTTGATGACGTGGTAGCCCGCGGGGTGATCGGCGTTGCCGAGTACGGCGTAGTTAAAAAGATACGTGAGCGTGGAAAACGGCCTGTACAAGCCGCTTTCGCCGTTCGGCCACCAGTAAGTGTGGTTGAAAATGAGGCCGATGTTCGTGGCGGAGGCGTCGCGGATGACCGGGTTCTTCAGGATGATGCCGCGATTATCGAGAACGAAGCCCGCAGAGAAGGAATTGGCGTAGGCGATGAGCGAAAGGAAAAAGAGACCGGCGGCGCGCAGCAGACCGGCGCGCGAGTGCGGCCTCGCCGCCACCGGAACCGGGGCGCGCGCGGCTGGCGGCCGTGATTTTTCAGTGCGCTTCCGTTCCTGGACTTTCATGGAAACGCCAGAGTAACAAAAAGCCCCGCTCTCGTTGTTTCACCATCGAAAGCGGGGCTCGGAGTGGGAGGATCAGACCCGGCTCAGAAAATGTATTTCAAGCCGAGCTGAATCTGGCGCATGTTGCCGGTGATGCCGCTGACGACGCCGAAGCCGGTGTGAGCGAGCGATGAGCACGACTGGCCATTCGCGTTGGTACCGCTGCACGGCGACGACCCGGCGAGAATGTTGAGGTTCGGCATCGCCCAGTTCGGATGATTCAGCGAATTGAACGCCTCCAGACGGAACTGGAGCACATGCTTCTCGTTGTAGAACATGTGGAATTCCTTGTGGATTTCGGCGTCGAGATTGGCGAGTCCCGGCCCCGTGATGGTATTGCGTCCCACGTTGCCGAACTGACCGGCCGGAGCCTCATAATACGAGCCGAGGTTGAGCCAGCGCGAGGGAGTTGCATTGCTCAGATAGGGGCTTATGCCCGTCGCGTTCGGACGGTCGTAACCGCCGTCGGCCGTGCTGGCGTTGTCGATGCCGCCAATGCTGAGCGTGCCCGGCAGGCCGGACTGCAGTGTGAGGATTCCGCCCGCTTCCCAGCCGCCAATCACAGCGTCGAGGATCGGGTTGCTGATATCCAGCATCCGGCCCCGGCCGACAGGAAGGTCGTAGAGAACCGACGTGACGAAACGGCTGCCGACGTTGAACGACGACAAGCCGTACTCGCAGGAGATGCAGTAGCTGTTCTGCGGGAAGAGGGTGTCATAACCCTGCGTACGGATGCCGCTGGTGTCATCGAGCGACTTCGACCACGTGTAGGAGCTGATGAAGCTTACGCCGCTCGCGAACCGGCGGGTCGCCTTGAGCGCGAGAGAGTTGTAGTCGCCGATGGCGCCGTCCTGCACCAGCTGGATCACCGTGAAGTCGGGGTAGGGAGCGCGCGACGCAGCGCTGCCCACGGTTCCCGGAACGGACTGGTTGGCGTCCTGGAAGCCCTGCAGATGGCGGCTCTGGCTGCCGAGATAACCGGCTTCGAGGAGCCAGTTGCCCGTGACCTGCCGCTGGATGTCGAACTCATATTCCATGGTGTACGGGGTGTGGTAGTTGACGTCGTTCGCAAAGCCGTACGGAGGAGGTACCTGGGCGATGGCGACGCCGCCAGCCGACTGCCCGGCAGGCACCGCCTGGCCCCATGAACATCCATAGGTACCGCAGCCGCCCTGACCGGCGAACACGCTGACGCGGGCCGCCAGATTGCGGGCCAGATCGAATCTCGCGTTGCCGATGTCCTGGTTGTAGAACATGCCCGCTCCGGCGCGGATCACCGTTTTCGAGTCCGGCGACCACGCGACGCCAATGCGCGGCGCGAAGTTGGTATATGGCGTCTTCACCAGTTGCGGGGGCATGAGGCCATTGCTGCAGACGGCGGGCGTGCCGGTCCACCGGAGATTGATCCCGGCGTAGGGGTCTGAGCAGTTACCCTGGCGCACGTAATACGGTTGCTGCGAGAGAGGCGCATTCGCCTGCTCCACGATTTTCGGAATCGCGATATTGAACTCGTTGCCGAGCTGGTCGTACCAGGGCGGAGTGAGCTCATAGCGAAGTCCGAGCGTGACGGTCATTTTCGGAGTGACCTTCCAGGTATCGTCCACGAAGGCCGCTTCCACGTTGCGCTGATATTCGGCGTCGGCTACGGAAACGGCAACGGTGGAGGTGTAGATGTTGCCAAGCAGGAACTCGGCAAACGCGTCGCCGCCGGTTTTCTGGCCGAGAGTATTCGGCGAACTCTGGGTTGCGGATGGCTGGAAAGTGAACTGGCCGCGCGAGAACTGGTTGCCGATCTGGTTGAAGTTCTCGCGCTGGTATTCGAAGCCGAACCGGATGGTGTGCTTGCCGTGAATCCACGACAGATTGTCGGAGAACTGGAGCGTGTTGTCGTTCACCACGTACGGTCCGTCGCTCGAGTCGCCAAGAGCGCTGAAGCCGTCGCCGGAGAACGTCATGCTCGGAACGCCCCAGGTGGACGGAGCGCCGGGGGCCAGCCCGGGGATACCGAGCGAAGCTACCGGATTCAGCACATAGGCCTCCAGCGTGCCGAGCGAATTCTGGAAGCGGGTATAGCCGTAAGTGGCCTGATTGACGAGAGTTGGAGTGAAAGTACGGGTGTTCGAAACGGCGTACTGATCGTCGTTGGTCAGGATTTTGCTGCCGGTGGTGGAAAGCCCGGTGTTCTCCTGATTGTCGTTGTCCCAGCTGTAGCGGCCCATCCACTGGGACTTGGAAGACTCAACCCAGTCCAGTCGAACGGTGAACGTGTCGGTATTCAGCGGAGCCGAGTTCTGCTGGACGTAGTTGCTGGTCAGGCCGGGCAAATTGGCCGCCGGGTAGTAGGAGAGCAGCTTCTGGGAAATGGGATCGAGCCGGCTCTGCGGAATGATGTTGTTCGGAAACGGTGTTTTGCCACCTGGGTTGCCGGCGGTGAGCGGATCGTAAATCGTGTTCAGCCCCTGCTCATTGCCCTGGAACATGGCGGGGGTGGGCACGTTGTAAGTCCCTTGGCTCTGCTGGCGCTGCTGTTTCCATTCGTCGTTCACCATGAAGAACAGCTTGTC
>DAIDJK010000126.1 GCA_027450225.1 Bryobacterales bacterium
CGAAGCGTTGGGCGCTTCTGTAACCGGTCTGCAGCAACGTCTCGAATCGGCGCGTGGCGAAGGCGGATGTCTACTGGCCCTCGGCTGGGGAGCGAGCTATCTTTCGAAATCGCTCGCCACCGGCGCGGATCAGGAAGACTACCGCAAACTGCTCGCAGCGCTTCCCTGGTATGCCCGCGCCATTCAGTCCGGTCTGCCGTTTCCAAAGACCAGGCGCATTGTATTTCTGAAGAACAAGCCGGCTGCACTGGCGGGGTGGGTGGAGCTCCGGGTTGGATAGTCACGCAGTCTGGACGCCGCGTTACAATCCCTGGGTCGTCGCGCTTACCGTCACGCTGGCCACCTTCATGGAAGTGCTCGATACTTCCATCGCCAACGTCGCGCTGCCCCACATCGCCGGCGGACTTTCCGCCAGCCAGGATGAAGCCACCTGGGTACTCACCAGTTATCTCGTCTCGAATGCGGTGGTTCTGCCCATCAGCGCATGGCTGTCCGTGCTCGTCGGCCGCAAGCGCTTTTACATGACGTGCGTGGCGCTTTTCACCGCAAGTTCATTTCTTTGCGGACTCGCGCCGTCGTTGGGCATGCTGATTCTCTTCCGCGTCCTCCAGGGAACCGGCGGCGGCGGACTCGCCACCAGCGAGCAGGCGATCCTCGCCGATACCTTCTCGCCCGAGAAGCGCGGCATGGCATTCGCGATCTATGGCATGGCCGTGGTTATGGCGCCGGCCATCGGCCCCACGCTGGGCGGCTGGATCACGGACAACTACAACTGGCGCTGGATTTTCTACATAAACGTTCCCGTCGGCCTGCTGTCGCTCTATCTCACCGACAAAGTGGTTGAAGATCCGCCTTACATGGAAGAGGATCGCCAGAAGATGAAATCGAGCCGGGTAGATTACTGGGGCCTCGGACTCATCACCGTGGGAATCGGCTTCCTTCAGTTCGTTCTCGACAAGGGCCAGGAAGACGACTGGTTTGCCTCCAGCCGCATCACCATCAGCTTCATCGTTTCCATCGCCGCGCTCGTCTGGTTCGTGTTCAACGAATGGCGCCATGAAAACCCCATCGTCGATCTTCGCCTGCTGAAGCTGCGCAACTTCGCCACCGCCGTGTTCTTCATGTTCATTCTCGGCATGGTGCTGTTCGGAACCACAGTCCTGATTCCGCAATTCCTGCAGATTCAAATGGGCTATACGGCCGAACAGGCAGGGAAAGCCCTGTCGGCCGGCGCAATCGTGCTTGTTTTCATGATGCCGATCGTCGGCCGTCTGATTACCCGCGTCGATCCGCGGCTACTGATCGCGTTCGGCTTTCTCGCCACGTCCCTGGCGCTCTTTCACATGACCGAACTCTATCCCGGAATCGACTTCCGGACCGCCGCGATGATGCGTGTTTACCAGGTCTTCGGTCTCGCTTTCGTCTTCATCCCCATCAACACGCTTTCCTATATCGGCGTGCCTCGCAACAAAAGCAATCAGGTTTCCGGTATCGTAAACCTGTCCCGGAATCTCGGGGGCAGTGTTGGAATTTCACTGCTCAGTACGTTCCTTCTCCGCATGTCGCAGCAGCATCAGACTTATCTTTCCGAACATGCGTCGCCGTCCAATCCCCTGTTCGCGCAGCGCATCGCCGGGCTGGCGGCAAACCTGAATTCCCAGGGCGTGCCTATGAATGAGGCGACCCGGCAGGCCTATGCCATCGTCGCCCGCACCATCGGCGCACAGGCGTCCACCCTCGCCTATATCGACATCATTTCCATCGGCGCATTCGCGATTCTGGCCCTCGTTCCCATCGTCTGGCTCATGAAGAAGCCGCCCAGAGGCGCAGCGCCCGCCGCCGCGCACTAGCCGCCGGCCGCTGTTTTTCTTCTCCGCTCGGCGCTCGGGCCGTATACAATCGAGAGAATCCACGTGCAGCCGTATTCCCCGCGGGCCAATGTCGCGGCCACCTCGGACAGCATGCGCCTTGCCGGATTCGCCGAAATTCCGGCAATAATCTGGTCTGCCACGACCGATGGCTACATCCGCGCCGCGTCCGGAGCCCCACTCGCGCTGTTTGGCGTTGATGCGGCTGACCTGAACGGCAGACCCATTAGTTGTCTGTTCGGCGGACAATTCGCCCGCCATATCGCGGAAGCGCATTCCAGAGCTTTGGCCGGGCTGCGCGCCCGCCTGATACTCGAGTGGAATCGCCGCGAGTACGAGGTCCGCGTCGAACCGGTTCGCCGGCCCGGCGGGGCGATCGAGGGCGCGGCCGGCATCGCTGTCGATGTCACCGAATCGCGCGCCGCCGAGCGAGCGCTGCGCATGTCGGAGCAAAGCTATCGTTCGCTTATCGAGGAAGCGCCTTACGCCATCTGCCGGTGCACCGTCACCGGCCAGTTGCTCCAGGTGAATCGCGCGATGCTCGAAATTCTCGGTTATGGCGCTTCACGCGAAGCGGAGCTGCTCATGCTCGATCTGCCGCAGATTTTCGATTCCCCACAGGCTTTCGAGACTTTGCGCGACCGGCTGCTCGCCGGCGCTCTGAACGAGGCGGTGGATGCCGTGTGGCTTGGACGCAATGGCGTTGAGGTTCAGGTCCGCGTGAGCGGCCGCGCCATACGCTCCGGTGACGAAGTGCTCTATCTCGATGTGCTGGCCGAGAATGTCACGGAGAAGAAGCTGCTCGAAGCGCAGCTCCATCAGGCGCAGAAGATGCAGGCGCTCGGACAACTCGCCGGCGGCGTCGCGCATGATTTCAACAATCTGCTCACGGTGATCGGCGGCCAGGTGGAGATGATCCTCTGCGAGACGGTCGATTCCGATATCGAGGAACGTCTGCGCGATATTCGCAAGGCGGCGGACCGGGCCGCGGCGCTCACCGCGCAGTTGCTGGCATTCAGCCGGCGCCAGGTTCTCCAGAGCCGCGTTCTCGATCTGAACGATGCCATCCGCCGCACCTCGGGGCTCCTTTCCCGCCTGCTGCGCGAAAACGTCGATCTGCGTTTTCTTCCCTGCCACCACCCCTTGCCTGTGCGCGCGGACCCGAACCAGATTGAGCAGGTGCTGATGAATCTCGCCATCAATGCGCAGGACGCGATGCCTGGCGGGGGCGTCATCACCGTGCGCACATCCGTGGTTCACCTGAACGCCGAAGACGCCCGGTACCTGAGCGCCGAGCCGGGAGATTATGTCCGGGTCAGCGTTGCCGACACCGGGCACGGCATGGACGCCGAGACGCAGGCCCGCATCTTCGAGCCCTTCTTCACCACCAAGGCTGTGGGCGAAGGCACCGGACTGGGACTCGCGATGGTTTATGGCGTCGTGCGCCAGAGCGGAGGTTATATCCGCGTGGAGAGCCGTCCCGGCTCGGGCGCCACATTCGTCATCGATCTGCCGCGGGCAAGCGGCGTGGAAACGGAACCCGAAGAGGTCCGCCGCGAAGGCGCTCCCCCCGGCGCGGAAACCATCCTGCTCACTGAAGATGAAGAAAGCGTCCGCCGGCTCGTTCAGACCTACCTTGGTCACCTCGGCTACCGGATTCTGACCGCGGCCAATGGCGCGGAGGCCATCGAAGCCGCTTGCGGTCACACTGGCGGCATTCATCTGCTCATCACCGATGTGGTGATGCCCGGCATGAGCGGCCGTGAACTTGCGGCAGAGTTGTTCGAAAAGTTCGCCGGCCTTCGTGTTCTGTTCGTTTCGGGCTATGCCGGCGATACGGTCGATTCGTCTGCTCTCGACGCTTCGCGCGCGCACTTCCTCCAGAAGCCCTTCCCCATGGATGTCCTCGCGAGAAAGGTCAGAGAATTACTGGACGGACATCACGCGGCGCCAGCCGGAGCTTAAGCGGCAGCAGGCGTCAGATCCTCCGCCTGCACGATCCGGCTGAAAGGTATTTCGGCGCGTTCGTTCGCTTCCCTGACGTTTTCCGGATTCGGGGCCTCGAAAAGGCACATACATCGGCCCTCCGCCGGCACGAACATGGATCGGATATATCGCACCTCGCGTCCTTCGGCTGTGAGTTGATGGCCCATCTGGATCGCGCGCTTCTGGGCGGAGGCGAGTTGTTCCATGGTGATTCCAGGCAGTTCGCGCTCCACCATATAAACCGGCATAGACGTCCCTCTTTCTTCAATGATAGCGTCGCTCGCGGATATGAGGGGCCATACAGAGGACGAGCGTTCACATAACATGGAGAGGCAAATGAAATTCGGCGCAAATACTCTCATCTGGTCCGGCTCGTTCGGCCCTGCGGAATTCGACCTGTTGCCCCGTATCCGGGACGCGGGCTTCGATGGCGTCGAGATACCGATCTTTCATCCCGAAACGTTCGACGCGCCGGCTGCCCGCCGCGCCATCGCGGCCGCCGGCCTCGAGTGCACGGCCTGCTCGGCGTTCATGCGCGGATCGTCTCTGGTGGACGAAGACGCAGCCGTGCGGCGCGAAGCCATCAGCCGCCTGAAGGCGATTCTCGAAGCCGCCGCGGAAGCCGGCGCCGGCCTCCTCGCCGGTCCCATGTATTCGCCGGTCGGCCACCTGCCCGGCCGCAGGCGCACACAGGAGGAATGGAAGCGCGCTGTCGAGGGCCTTCGCGAATGCGCCGGGATTCTGCCGGGCCTTGGACTCACGCTGGCCATCGAACCGCTGAATCGATTCGAAACCTTTTTCCTCAACACCGCGGCGGACGCAGCGCGGCTGTGCGACGAAGTCGGGCATCCCCAGGTCGGGATCCTCTTCGACACGTTCCACGCCAATATCGAAGAGAAGCATGTGGGCGATGCGATCGCGGCCTGTGGAAGCCATTTGAAGCACGTGCACACCTGCGAGAACGATCGCGGCACGCCAGGCAAAGGGCATGTCCCGTGGCCGGAAGTCTTCTCCGCGCTCCGCGCCATGCAATACGACGGCTGGCTCACCATCGAAAGCTTCGGGTTCAACATCGCCGATATTGCGGCCGCCGCCGCCATCTGGAGAGACATCGAACGCACGCCCGAAGAAATCGCGTTTGAGGGCGTGAAGTTTCTCAAACGCAACGCCGGCTGACGGCAAGTTCCCGAAGCGCCGCGCGGGCCGCGTGATATCCGCACATGCCGTGCACGCCGCCGCCAGGCGGAGTCGAAGCCGAACAGAGGAACAGGCCCGGCAGAGGCGTCCGGTAAAGACTCGCGGTCGGCCGCAGGAACAACTGATCGAGCGTCGCCGCGCCCCCGTTGATGTCGCCGCCGACGAGATTCGCGTTGTGCTCCTGCATCTGCGCGGGAAGCATCGTATGGCGAGCCAGAATCACATCGCGGAATCCCGGCGCGAAGCGCTCCACCTGCGCCTCGATCCGGCTTGTCATATCTTCTTCGCACCCATTCGGCACATGGCAGTAAGCCCAGGCCGTATGCTTTCCATCGGGCGCGCGGCCTCGATCGAAAAGGCTTGGCTGCGACAGAAGAACGAACGGCCGCTCGCAGATTTCTCCCTGCCACGTAGCGCGCTCGGACGCGGCAATCTCTTCGAGACTTCCGCCGATGTGCACGGTTCCCGCGCTCAAACATGCCGGATTGCGCCATGGGATCGCGGCATTCAGCGCCCAGTCGATTTTGAAGACGCCGGGACCGTAGCGGTAACGCTCCATCCTGCGGGCGTACCATTCGGGCAGGCGATCGCCCGCGATGCGTAACAGTTGCCGCGGCGTCACATCGCAGATCACCAGCGAGTTCGCGGGCAAATCGTCCAGCGTGCGGACCTGGTGATTCGGCAGCACGGCGCCTCCGAGCGAGTGCAGGTAGCCGCTCAGCGCATCCGAAATTCGTTGCGAACCGCCGCGCGGAATGGGCCAGCCGACAGCATGCGCCGAGAGCCCCAGTATCCATCCGAACGCCGCGGAACCCGCCATTTCGAGCGGCAGAAACGAATGCGCGGCCATGCCCGCAAAAAGCGCGCGAGCCGATTCGGTCCGGAAAATCGCGCGGGCAACCGTTGCAGCGGGCCACGGAGCCAGCAATCCAAAACGCGCAAGCGTGAACGGATGCCGCGGGAGATGCGGCGGCGCGAGTACGTCGCTCACCAGTTCGGGCCAGTTCGCTGTCAGCGGCGCCATGGTTCGGCGATACATCGGCGCATCCGCGGGGAATTGCCGCGCCGTCCCATTCACCGAAACCTGCGCCAGCACGGCGCGGCCGCCATCGAGCGGGTGCGCGGCCGGCACAGGCGGCTGTATCCATTCGAGGCCGTACTCGTGGAGCGGCATGTCCGCGAATGCCGGCGAACTGATCGCGAGCGGATGAACCGCGGAGCAGATATCGTGCGTAAATCCAGGCAGCGTCAGCGCAGCCGACCGGGCGCCGCCTCCGATGGTCGGCTGCGCCTCGAACACCGTCACTTCAAGGCCCGCCCGCGCGAGCGTGACGGCGGCCGCTAGCCCGTTCGGCCCGGACCCGACCACGAACGCTTCCATTACAGCCAGCCCTGCCGCCGCAACAATCTCCGGAACTCCGCGTTATCCAGCGAAACCGCGGGGAAATACGACCCCACCCGCGATCGCACCCACCACTGGCCCGTCCGGCTGTGTATCGATGGGGGCGCAAAGTGATATTCATAGAGCTCCGCGCGAACGTACTTCGGCGCCTGATTGCCGAATGGATCGGACTTGAGCAGCCCGATCACCGCGCGGTCGTTCTCCAGCAGTTTCGCCATGAAGTTCACGAACCAGGGATAGTCGTAATAGCTGCCCATCGCCGCGAACCACATCAGCCAGTCGAGGCGCAGATGATACGGCGCGATCTGCGGCGGCATTCGCGTAATGTCGTTCGGCTTGCCCTTGAATTCGTATTCCTTCCACTGCGTGGCGGAAGTAATAACCGAATCTTCCGTCCCTTCCACCACCACTTCGTAGCGTTGCCGCGTGATGCCGCCAAATGCGCCGTAGGTTCCCACAAGGTGATACGGGTTGTAACTGGTGTTCATTACCTGGCGCGGCGATAGCATGTTGCGGATCGGCTGGATGCTGAGAATGGCGACCAGAATGGCGAGCGCCGCCACCGCGATGCGACCGGCGAGATGCGGCGAATGCAGCGAAGGTTCGCGGATGGGCAGGATCGCGGCGAGGTACCGCCCATCGATCGCCGGGATGGCGAGCACCATGGTCAGAAAATTCAGCCAGGAGAGATTGCCGCTCAGAAAAATCATCAACTGGAAAACGATCGTGATCGCGGCGCCGATGCTGGCGAGCGGCTGTGGCAGGAAATAGAGAAACGGAACCAGCAGCTCGGAGAAATGGTTGAACGCCACGCCCGCTTTCTTCGTCCATTCCGGCCCATTGAAGAAGTACCAGCTCAGCGTGTTGGGCATGGGCTGAGTTTCGTAATGGTAATCGAGGCAGGTGAGATTCTTCCAGCACGGGTCGCCGCGCATCTTGATGAGCCCCGCGCCGAACATCACCCGGAATTCAAGCCACCGGATCAGGTAAATCACGATAAGCGGCGGCTGCGCGAGGCGGGATCCGAGGAATATGGCGAGGAAACCGGCCTCGAGCAGAATCGATTCCCATCCGAACGCGTAAAACGTCTGCCCCACATTCACGAACGAGATGTAGAGCGCCCACATGCCGAACCAGATGAGCGCGTTGACCCATGAATAATGGCGGTCGGCGATGCCCGTGATGACGAGGCAGGCGAGCGCGATCCCGATCCACGCGGCAGCCGTAAACGCCCAATCCCTGGGCGCAAGAAAAAATAGGCTGGGGGTTTCGCGGAACGGAACCTGTCTTACGAACGCCGGGACCGGCAGCAGGCCGTGCTCTCCCAGAAGCGGCCTGAACTGGTTCAACGCGCAGAGGAACGCGATGAGATACACGACCCCGAGGCCGCGCTGAAACACGAGGCGGGTAAGCCAGTAGTCGCCGGTGTCCCAGGTCACCGCGCCTCCGGGATCAGCTCAACGGTACGGCGACGAACAGCGTCTGGCCGCCTCGCATGATCTGCAACAGGGCTGGACGGCCGCCCGATTTCCCGAGCGCCGACTGTACCTCATTGCCGTTCCGGACCGCCTGATGATTGATCTGCAGGATCACATCGCCCTGCTGGATGCCGGCCTGCGCCGCCGCGCCGCTGGGATCGGCCTGCGCGACTACCAGCCCCTGCGTGCCGGCCGGTATGCCAAGCTGCTGCGCGATGGAGGGAGTCACCGGCGCAAGTTCCACGCCCAGTTTCCCGCCGCCGGTCTGACCGTTGCCACCGCCACCGTTGGAACTGGCCGCCGTCTGGTCCGGATTGAAAGCGCCGAGCTTCACGTGTACCTGTTGCTGATTGCCGTCGCGAAGGATGGTCAACGCAACATCTGTATTGGCGCCCGCCGCCGCCACCGAATTGCGAAGTTCGTTCACGTCGTTGATGGGATGCCCATTCAGATCGAGAATCACGTCTCCGGTCTTGATGCCGGCCTTTTCCGCCGCGCTGCCTGGCCGGACGCCGCTCACCAGCACGCCGTGCACGTTCTTCAGACCCAGACTCGCGGCGAGATCCGCCGTGATGTACTGCACCGTGACTCCCAGCTGGCCGCGGGAAACCTTCCCGTGTTCGATCAGCTGCATCATCACGGTTTTCGCCATGTTGGACGGAATGGCGAAGCCGATGCCGATGTTGCCGCCGCCGTTCGGCGAAAGAATCTGCGAATTGATGCCGACCAGTTCACCGCGCGTATTCACGAGCGCGCCGCCCGAGTTTCCACGATTGATGGGGGCGTCCGTCTGCAGGAAATCCTCGAAAGAGCCGTCGCTCAGATCCGTCTGGCGTCCTTTCGCGCTGATGATTCCGGCCGTGACGGTTTCACCGATCCCCAGAGGATTGCCGACCGCGAGACACACATCCCCCACCCGCACCTCGTCCGAGTTGCCGAGCGGCAGCACCGGGAGATTGCTCGCGCTGATCTTCAGCACCGCAAGGTCGCTCGGCTTGTCGGCCCCCACGACCTTCGCCTTGAAATTGCGGCGATCGACCAGATCGATGCTGATCTGCTGCGCGCCATCAATCACGTGATCGTTGGTCAGGATATAACCGTCTTCCCGGACGATCACTCCCGATCCGAGCGCCTGCTCGACCTGCATGGGCGTCTGCCCGCCGCCGCCGAAGCGCTGCGGACTGCCGCCGCCGAAGAACCAGTTGAAAAACGGATCGCCGCCAAAATCGAATTGCTGCGGCGCGCGCGTCCGCGTGGTCGCGTGCACCGTGACCACGGCGGGCGCGACGCGATCCACCGTGTCGGCGTAAGAAATCACCGGCCCCTGCGGCTGAATGTGACCGGAAATGGGCTGCGTCGGAGCCATGCTCCCCGTGGAAGCGCCACCCGGCGAGTTGCCGTTACGTTCCAGGCGGGACATGCCCGAATTGCACGAAACAAGAGAAACGGCGGAAACAACAATCAGCAGTGAACGAAGCATCGCAAACACCTTTTATGCATGTTGCGGGCTCAGCGTTCCGCGCCAGCGGCGCAGACGGAAACCGAGACCAATCAGCATGAGCCCGAAAATGAAAACGTACGCGCCAATCCACCACGCGAGGACAATGGCTCCGGTAATGGGCGCGGCGAGAATCAATATGCCGAAAACAATGGAAAAGACGCCCGTCAGCGCCAGCAGCCATTCGC
Organism: Bryobacterales bacterium; assembly: GCA_027450225.1. GTDB lineage: Bacteria > Acidobacteriota > Terriglobia > Bryobacterales > Bryobacteraceae > BOG-234. Next base: position 9,618 of record DAIDJK010000126.1, read on the forward strand.
CCCGGATGAATCGCCGCAGCCGGAACGCCGCCACTATTTCGAAAATTCCGGTGATGAATGCCCAGGCGCCGACGATATAGACCAGTACGATCAGGGTGAGCAGCGGCCACAACGCCGTTGCGGCGGCGGCGCAAAGCCCGGCAATTCCTTCAAACAGCAGCGCCCACCAGTGCTCGCCGCGCCGCGCCGATCGGATCGCGGCCGCCAGGCTGACGATTCCGTCGATCAGAGCGTAGGCGCCAAAAAGGATGGTAAGAGCAAAGAGCGTCGCGCCGGGTATAAAGAACGCGATCAGCCCGAAAATTACCGCCACCAGGCCGCGGAGGACCCAGGCCCACCAGTGCAACGCCAGAACTTGCGCCATGCGCCAACCATAGTTGCACTCCTGGCGCCAGTGTTAGCTGACGGGAATCTGCCCGGGGACTTATGCCCGCGAGAGAGGCAGCAGACCCAGGCCGGGGCGATCGGGAAGAATGAGTTTTCCGTTGCGGACGATGACGCCGGAATACGGATCGTTCGCAATCAGCAGATTGCCGTCGAGATCGGCGTAATCGACGAGGGGCGAAAGATGCGCCGCCGCCGTTACCGTACAGGAACTCGACACCATGCAGCCAAGCATCGTTTTCATACCGAACGATTTAGCGATTTCGATCATCCGATACGCTTCCAGCACTCCGCCTGCTTTATCGAGCTTCACATTGATGCCGTCGAAGGCGTCTTTCACCTTCGGAATGTCGGCGGCGTGCAGGCACGATTCGTCCGCAATAACGGGAATGTGAACGCGTGCACGAACCCAGCGCGTCTCCTCGATCATGTTCGCGGGCATGGGCTGCTCGACGAACTCAACGCCCTGTTTCTCCAGCCAGTTGATCTTTCTTACCGCTTCCTCTTTAGTCTTCCAGCCCTCGTTGGCGTCCACGCGCAGCGGTTTCTTCGTCACTGCGCGAACCGCCGCAATGGTGGCCTCGTCGGTATCGAGGCCGACCTTGATCTTGAGGATCGGGAACGGCGCCGCCTCCTCGACTTTGGCGCGCGTCGTGGCCGGATTATCGATGCCGATCGAAAAGGTGGTTACCGGCGCGTCCTTCGGATCGAGTCCGAAATACCGGTACAGCGGCACTCCGAGGCGCTGGCCCGTCCAGTCCATCAGGGCGATATTGATGGCGGACTTTGCGGCATACTGGCCGTCGATGCGGCGAAAGACTTCGGCGGTGAGCTTTTCAAACGCCGCCGGATCCGCCCCGGCGAGCAGGTCCTGCACACTTTCCACTGCCTTGCGCGCGGATTCGGCCGATTCGTTATAGCGAACGATGGGCGCGCCTTCGCCGTGGCCCGTGATTCCGTTTCGCGAATAGCTGACCTGAAGCGTATCGCGGAAATCCGAGGACGACATCACCGTCGTCCAGGTATGCTTCAACTTCAACCGGGTGATCCCGGTGCGCACCTGTGCCCGGCCGTCCCCGGCGGCACTGGCGCCCAACGCGGAAATCGCCGCGCCCGTTGCGCCGATGGCCGAACGGCGCGTCAGGCCGCGTGCTCCTTTACCCACTCGGCTTCCCATTTTTTGATGGCCGCATCGAACTGCTGGATCTCTTCCGGCGTGACGAGCAGATAGTCCTTCTCGATATCCTCCGCATTCTCGATGACCTGCCGCAACTTGAGCATGGCCAGACGCGAACACCACGCATCCGAAATCCTGCGCCCGCTGCGGTGAGCCCAGGAGCGCAAATCGGCATGCGGCAGCACGACGGTTTTCTGCATGCGATCGCTGCCATTGTCGAGCACGAACCGGACATCCACCGAATCGCTGTGGCGAATCGAAATGCCGGTCTGCAGATATTTGAACAGAACGTGCCAGGTCTGGCCGAACGGGTCGGGGCCGATATGGAAATCGCGGAAATTTTCCATCAGAGACCTATTTTATATAGCTCCGGTCGATTCTCGCGCCCCCACCCGGAGCGCCCCGGTTGAGCGCGGCCTTCAGCGGCGCGGCAAACACCTGACCGGGGTGTCGCGCGGGGCGGCGCAGGGCCGGCCGGCGTGAAGCGCGAAAGCACAGCAGAAACGTGCGCGCAAACTGCGGACAAGAGCTCCGTTTTGAGTGACTAAGCGGCGCAATGGGTTCGTTCTGTATTTTTCCCGGAAGCCGCAAAAGCGCTCCCGGCCAGAGCCCGCAATTCACATGTACCACACCGCGGTCGTGAACTGGCGCGCGGCGCCCGTGAATAATCCGGGGATGGCGCTGTGACTGCGAAACGGCGCGAAGAGCAATCCGGCTCCGCGCCGTCTGCCGGGACAATTTTCTACTGATTCTGGTCCGCGGGCTTCTCGCCGGGCCGGTAGAGCGTGGGCGGCTTGCGCTTCGGCGCGCCGACGCCGACTTTCGCATCTTCGGCCTTCTGCTGCTTCACCTCTTCCGGCGTTTCCATGCTGGACACCTTCTGCTTCTCTTCCTTGTCCTTCGCGGCGACCTCGGCGGAGCGCCGGCCCAGATCCTCCGATGCCAGTTCCATGCTGTCGGTGGTATCGCTCAGGGCATTTTTCAATTCGAGTTCGTACATATCGAGGTCGCGGGGTTTCGCGTCGATTACTTTCTGCAACTGCGCCACGAAGCGCTTTTCCGCGTCGTTCACCGCGTGCGTCCCTTCGGCGATGTTGGCCTGCCGCTTCAGGGCGTCGTCGGAAACGGTGTCGATCGCGTCGATGATATTCGTGTAGTCCTCGAGCAACTGGCGGATCATGAGCGAGCGCCCCGGTTTGTCCTTCGCGATCTGTTGCTGCAACTGATCCAGCCGCTGGCGGGCGAACAGTACGTACAGCTTCAGCCGCATGTTCGGCTCCTGCGCTTCGCGTATCTTCTCGACTTCGTCGTCCGTCAGAAAGTCGCGCTGCGCCAGCACAGGCCCGGCGGCCGCCGCGACGGCGAGAAGAACCATCAGACAGCGTTTCATTTCTTCTTCTCCATAATGGCGTCAAACCAGGCGTCGTGGATTTCCTGAATCTTGTTCTTCGGCGCTTCCACCAGCGGCCGATCGGGCTCATCCATCCTGTTTTCGAGATCGTTCAGCCGCAGGAGTATCTCGCGGGATCGTGTTTCTGCATACTTGTAGGGCCCCGGATGGCGGCTGGCGGATTTGCCCCAGTCCTCGAAAGCCTGCCGCGACAGTTCGATGGCGTCCTGCGTGGTTTGGAGATTCGACTTCACGGCGGCCATGTCGCCCTTGTCGTACGCCGCCTCTGCATCGCGTTCCGCGACGGCCGCGAAATCGACAGCGGCCCTCGCCCGGTGCTCGGAATTGGGATCCGACTTCACCTGATCGAGACTCGCAGGCGGCGCAGCCATCAGGAGCAGCAAGATCCACGCGAGCGGCGTGACGGGGGCCAGCGCGGTCATTTCTTCATCTCGCTTTCGATGATTCGAATCCGCTGGCGCGCAAGAAACTCCTGGTTCGGCGCAGCGCCGTTGTCCGTAGCCAGAAACTGGCGGTAGGCTTCGATCGCCT
>DAIDJK010000127.1 GCA_027450225.1 Bryobacterales bacterium
GCTTTAGCTCTCGTTCCCATCGCGGTTTATTCGGTTCTGTTCGCTCCAGCGCCTGTGTTCATGGCCGTTGTGGCGCTGGTGGCATTGCTCTGTTTTCACGAATACGCGGTCATCACCGCAAGTCCCGCCGTGGCCGGTTACGTCATGGGGATGGTGGTTCTGTTCGCGGGCGGCAATCGGGTATTTCCGCTGTTCGTGCTGATCACCCTCGCAGCCATGTGCATTCCCTTGTTCTCTACGCCGCTCGACCGCGCGTTCCACAAGGCCGCCGCTCTGGTGCTGGGCGTGGCGTACATTTTCGGCGCCTGGCGCGCGGGCATGTTGCTGCGCGACATCAGCCGCCACTGGCTGATGTTCGGCCTGATGATCAACTGGGTGGGCGACACCGGCGCCTACTATTTCGGCAAAAATTTCGGACGGCACAAGCTGATGCCCCTGGTGAGCCCTGGAAAGAGCTGGGAAGGCGCCGTCGCTTCCGCCGCCACCGGAGTTCTGTTCGGCGTCATTTATCTTCCACTGGCGATTCGCGGCACGCCGGTGTGGCTGGCGGCGATGTTCGCGCTGGCCGCCAACATCGCAGGGCAAATCGGCGATCTCGCCGAGTCTGCCATCAAACGCAGCGCCGGCGTGAAAGACAGCGGCACGCTTCTGCCGGGCCATGGCGGGCTGCTCGACCGGCTCGACAGCACCATGTTCGCCATGCCGGTGCTGTACATTCTTCTGCAGTTCGCGGGGTAACGGTTCTCCGAATCCGGACCACCGGGCGGCATCGCGCCATGGCAGAATGCAGGCGTCGCGGGTGTAGATTTGATCGAGAGCGCCGAAATTCCGTTTTTCCGATAACTTCCGTGTTGAAAAGTTCGTTCACGTTCGCCATCGCGGTCGCGAGATCGCTTGAAATTATTGCCGGTGCGCTGCCCATGGCGCGCAAAGCAGCAAATCCGCGCGCCGGAAGAAACGGGCTCCGCAGCGCTGCGGTACTGATCGTCTCCTGCGCCGCCCTCTTCGCCGCAGCTCACTCCGAACGCGACTGGCCCGCATACGGCGGCGGCCCCGCCGACATCCGCTATTCGCCGCTGAAGCAGATCAATCGCGGTAACGTCGACCGGCTCGCGCTCGCGTGGTCTTACGATACGGCCGATGGCGCCGGCGATCCGCAGACGCAGCCCATCATGATCGATGGCGTTTTCTACGGCATTACGCCATCGCACAAGGTGATCGCCCTCGACGCCGCCACGGGCAAACTGCTCTGGCGTTTCGATTCCGGCATTCGCGGCCGCGGGCCCAATCGCGGTCTTGCGTACTGGTCGGACGCCGCCGATCGCCAGAACACTCCCCGCATCTTCGCCAGCGTTCAGAGCTTCATCTATGCGCTCGATGCCGTCACCGGCAAAGCGATTCCCGGCTTCGGCAACGAAGGCCGCATCGACGTTCGCGAAGGCCTCGGCCGCGATCCCGCAAAGCAATCGATCGTCCTCACCACGCCCGGCATTGTTTACAAGGATCTGCTCATCGTCGGCGGCCGTCTTCCCGAATCGCTTCCCGCGCCTCCCGGCGACATTCGCGCCTATGACGTTCGCACCGGCAAGGAGCGCTGGTCGTTCCACACGATCCCGCGCCCCGGCGAATTCGGTTACGACACCTGGCCCAGGGACGCATGGACTTACACCGGCGCCGCCAACAACTGGCCCGGCATGGCCCTCGATGTGAAGCGCGGCATCGTCTTCGTGCCCACCGGTTCCGCCGCCACGGATTTCTATGGCGCCGATCGCGTGGGCGACGACCTTTTCGCCAACACGCTGCTCGCGCTCGATGCCGCCACCGGCAAGCGCATCTGGCACTTCCAGGCCGTGCATCACGACATGTGGGATCGCGATTTTCCTTCGCCGCCGAGCCTCGTCACCGTGAAGCGGGATGGAAAAGCAATCGACGCCGTCGCACAGCCCACCAAGCAGGGCTGGCTTTATCTTTTCGAACGCGCCACCGGCAAGCCGCTGTTTCCCATCGACAACTCGCCCTATCCGCCGAGCGACGTTCCGGGCGAAGTATCGTCGTCCACGCAGCCGCTGCCGACCAGACCCGCGCCCTACGCGCGCCAGCGCCTCACCGAAGATCTGCTCACCAACCGGACGCCTGAAGCGCACGCCTGGGCCGTCGAGCAGTTCCGAAAGTTCCGCAGCGATGGCCAGTTCATCCCGTTCACCGTTGGCAAAGATACGGTCATCTTTCCTGGATATGACGGGGGCGCCGAATGGGGCGGCTCGGCCTTCGATCCTGAAACCGGCATTTTCTACCTGAACGCGAACGATGTCGCCTGGACCGGCGCTCTCGCCGAGAACACCAGCGGCAATTCGGCGCGCAAAACCTATCTCGCCAGCTGCGCCACCTGCCATGGCGACGACCTTACCGGCGCTCCTCCGCAGATTCCCGCTCTCACCGCCATCGGCGCGAAGCTCAACGCGCAACAGCTCACGTCCGTCATCACTCAGGGCGCGGGCCGCATGCCTGCTTTCAAGGATCTGAAACCCACCGAACTGAACGCTCTTACCGACTATCTCCTGCACGGCGACAACAAGGAACTCGCCAACGACCAGGAGCCTCTTCGCGGCAATCAGAAATATCGTTTCACCGGCTACAAAAAATTTCTCGATCCTGAGGGTTATCCCGCTGTCGCGCCGCCCTGGGGAACGCTGAATGCCATCAACCTCAACACCGGCGAATATGCGTGGAAGATTCCGCTCGGCGAATATCCGGAGCTCGCGGCCAAAGGTATGAAGGACACGGGCACCGAGAATTACGGTGGTCCCATCGTCACCGCTGGCGGCCTCGTCTTCATCGG
>DAIDJK010000128.1 GCA_027450225.1 Bryobacterales bacterium
GTCACGTCCGTGACGCCATAACCGCATCGCACGGAACGCCCGTCTTCCGTGCCTGTAATGCTCATGAGCCCGCAGGCGCTCTGCATCACCAGATCCATTGCCGCCTCGTCGCGCGAGGGTCCGTTCTGCCCGAAGCCCGAAATCGAGCAGTAAACGAGGCGCGGATTGCGCTGGTGAAGCGCGCGCCAGCCAAGGCCCAGACGGTCCATCAAACCGGGGCGGAAGTTCTCGACGAGTACATCCATGCGGTCCGCGAGGCGAAGACACAGGTCGAGACCTGCCGGCTGTTTCAGATCGATCGATATGCCGTATTTACCGCGATTCAGGCCGAGGAAGAAATGCGACATGCCGCCTGCAAACGGCGGTCCCCAGCCGCGGCCCATGTCGCCGGCGCGCGATTCGAGCTTGTAGATTTCGGCGCCGTGATCGGAGAGCAGCAGGGTGGCGTAAGGTCCGGCGAGAGCGTGAGAAAAATCGAGTACGCGGATGCCTTCGAGGGCGCGGGTCACGAATTCAGAGTAGTATCGACGGAGGAACGGAACCGCCGATGCCCATCGCCGTCCGCGGCCTTGCGCCGCTTTTGCAGGTTTATGACATGCCGCGCGCGCTGCGTTTCTATCGCGACGTGATCGGATTCGAGGTGATTTCCACTTCACCGCGAATAGACGAGGACTACTTCCACTGGGTGCTGCTGCGTCTGGACGACGCCGAGCTGATGCTCAACACCGCGTATGAAGACAACGCGAGCCGGCCCGAGGAAGAAGAACACCGCCGCATGGCCGCCGGGCATAACGACGCCTGCATTTACTTCGGTTGTCCGGATGTGGACGGTGCTTACGAGCATCTGCTTTCAAAGGGGCTGCTGCTGCATCCGCCGAAAGTGGCCCGCTACCGCTGGAAGCAGCTTTATCTGAAAGATCCCGACGGCTTCGGGCTCTGCTTCCACTGGCCGGCCGAAGAAGCGGCCTGAACCAGAGCGAACTCTTAAACCAGAGCAAACTGCTCCGGACCTGGTTCGGCTCAACAATACCAGGGCTCGGTGAGATAGGGAATCGTGCTGCGGTCGGCGAGATGAAAATCGGGCGGCTGGCCGAACGCGCGTTCCCAGATGAGCCGAAATGCGTCCTGGCGCGAGGAGCCCTGGCGTTCGGCGCGCGGGATCAGCTGAAGCAGATCGGCGGCGAGAACGTCCATTGCGAGATCGGGATGCCGCCAGGTGTAAGAGAGCGCGGCGGGGTCAAACGCGCCTGCATTCAGATCTTCGATTTCGAGCAGCCGCGACCCGGCGGGAATCAGCAGCCGGATGGCGAGCTGGATCGGCGCGACGGCGCCGATGAGGTTCAGATCGCGAATGGTGGTGAGCAGATCGAGATACGCTGCGCGCGTTGTCCATGGCGTGAATGGGATGAAGGTTGGCGCAAGCGTGAGGCCATTGGCGCGAACCAGTTCGAGCGCGTCAAGGAAATCGCGGCGCGTGTGGCCCTTCTGTAATCGCGCGAGAACGGCGTCATCCAGAGATTCGACAGCGCTGGTGATGAACAGGCAGCCGGTGCGGGCGAAGACGGGCAGCAGATCGCGATGGTTGAGCAGGTGCTCGATTTTGATGGTGACGTCGTACGTGATGCCCGGGAATTCGCGGTGGAAGTCTTCGATGAGCGGGATGGCGTGGCCGGGGCCGTTCAGGAAATCGGGATCGCCAAACGTAATGTGCCGCGCGCCGGCGTGGATCTGCTGACGCACGTCGGCGAGGACGATTTCGCGCGGAACGATGCGGAATTTGCCTTCGTACACCGGGACGATGGGGCAGTGGCGGCACAGGTGTTTGCAGCCGCGGCTCGCCTCGGTGTAGCCCGCAGCCACGAGGGCGCCGTTCACCGCCAGTTGCGCGTACTGGTCCGGCGACGGCAGACCGTTGCGATCCGGAATGCGGAAGGGCAGGCGATCGAGAACAACCAGCCGTGGTTCGCGACTGCGGCCAGCGGCGATCGCGGCCAGTTCGCGTTCGAACTCGCCGCCCACCACATGAGTCGCTCCGGCGGCGCGTAGCATCTGATCGTTTAAAGGAGCATAGAGGCCATAACAGCAGACCGGCGCATGCGGGTTGACGGCCCGAACCGCCGGAATGTGATCGAGCGCGAGGCGCGCGGCCGTATGCATCGGGACATGGAAGGCAACGAAATCGGCGCGGGCGATCAGATCGGTATTGAACGACTGACGCGAAATGTCGAGCATTTCGACTTCGTGGCCTTCTTCCCGCAGCCATGCAGCCGGAGAAGCCAGCCCGAATGGCTGACGGCCAAGTTCGTAAGTGGCAACAAGAACGATTCGCAACTGCTCTTATTATTTCAATTCCATTGCTAAAATTGAGGTAACTCCCCCATGATCGCCGCCCCAGGTGTCGCTGAAGAAATACTCGAGCTGAAGCAGGAGCGGCGCGCCATTCTGCTGGCGCATCATTATCAGGAACCTGAAATTCAGGAGCTTGCGGACTTTGTCGGCGACAGTCTCGAGCTGGCGCGCAAGGCGCGTGAAGCGGAAGGCGATGTGATCGCGTTCTGCGGCGTCTGGTTCATGGCCGAGACCGCGAAGGCGCTGAACCCTTCGCGCGTGGTGATTGTTCCGGACAAGGCCGCCAGTTGCAGCCTTGTGGACAGCTGCCCGGCAGAGCCGGTCCGTGAGTTCAGGCGGCGGAACCCGGACCACGTGATCGTGAGTTACATCAACACTTCGATCGAGGTGAAGGCGGAGAGCGACATTCTTTGTACTTCCCGCAATGCTGTGAAAGTGGTCAATTCGATTCCCGCCGAGAAGCCGATTCTGTTCCTGCCGGACCGCAATCTGGGCAACTACGTGAAGAAGCAGACAGGGCGCCAGAACATGAAAATCTGGCAGGGCGCCTGCATCGTGCATGCAACGTTCCCGGCGCGGCGTCTGCTGGATGCGAAGGCCGCGCATCCGGAAGCGATGGTGGTGGCGCACCCGGAGTGCCCGGAGCAGGTGCTGCGGCACGCCGACTTCATCGGCTCCACTTCGGCGATCATCGACTACTGCGGTTCAAGCCCGGCGCGCGAGTTCATCGTGATGACGGAGAACGGCGTGAACTTTTCGCTGGCGCGAGTGGCGCGCGGCAAGAAGTTCCACTACGTTGCGAACGAGAACTGCAACTGCAGCGAATGCCCTTATATGCGGCTGAACACGCTTGAAAAGCTGCGGGAGGCGCTGATTTCTCTTGAACCGCGCGTGGAGATTCCGGAAGATCTGATGCAGCGCGCTCTGATTCCGCTCGAGCGCATGCTGGCCGTAAAGTGACTCTTCCCGCCCATCCTTCGCATGCTCCGCTGGTGGACCGGTTTTCGCGCGTCCACGACAACCTGCGGATCAGCGTGACGGACCGCTGCAATATCCGCTGCTTCTACTGCATGCCGGAGGAGGGCGTGCGGTTCACGGAACGCGAGGAGATTCTGCGGTTCGAAGAGATCGAGCGATTCGCGCGCATCGCGGTTTCGCTTGGAATCACGAAACTGCGGATCACGGGTGGCGAGCCGCTGGTGCGGCGCGATCTGCCAAAGCTGATCGAAAAGCTGAGCGTGATCGAGGGCGTGCGGGACATCGCGCTGACCACGAACGCGGTGCTGCTGGCGCAACAGGCGCGCGACCTGTACGCAGCCGGATTGCGGCGTCTGAACATTCACCTGGATACGCTCGACCGCGAGCGTTTCCGGCAAATCACGCGGCGCGACGATCTGCCGCGCGTGCTCGCCGGAATCGATGCGGCGGCTGAGGCCGGTTTCGAGCAGATCAAGTTCAACGTGGTCGCGGTGAAGAACCTGATCGAGCCGGATCTGATTCCGATGGCGCTGTTTTGCAGGGAACGCGGGTTCGAGCCGCGCTTCATCGAATTCATGCCGCTCGACTCGCAAAGCCTCTGGGACAAGAGCCGCGTGCTGCTGGCGCGCGACATTGTCGCGCTGCTCTCGCGCGAGATCAGCCCGCTGATTCCAGCGCCCGATCCGGACCCGCGCGCGCCCGCCACCGAATACGTGTACGAGGACGG
>DAIDJK010000129.1 GCA_027450225.1 Bryobacterales bacterium
CAGGCGCGCGGCTCGGCGTTTTGGGGGCGAACGGAACGGGCAAGACGACGCTGCTGCGGATATTGACGGGCGAGATGGAACCCGATGCCGGCGAGGTGCGGCGCGCGGAAGGATTGCGGATCGCGTATTTCGATCAGAATCGCGACCGGCTGGATCCGGAGCAATCGCTGCGGCGCGCGCTGGCGCCGGAGGGCGATACGGTGCTGTTCCGGGATCGTCCGATTCACGTGGCGGGGTGGGCGGCGCGGTTTATGTTTCCGGCGGAACATCTGGACCTGCCGATCAACCGGCTATCCGGGGGCGAGCGGGCGCGCGTGCACATTGCGCGGCTGATGCTGCAGCCGGCGGACATTCTGCTGCTCGATGAACCGACCAACGATCTGGACATTCCGACGCTGGAAGTGCTGGAAAGCAATCTGACCGATTTTCCGGGCGCGATTGTGCTGATTACGCACGACCGCTATCTGCTGGACCGGATTTCGACGCTGCTGCTGTCGCTCGATGGCGATGGCGGAGTGGGGTACTTCGCGGAGCTTTCGCAATGGGAGCAGGCGATCGCGGCGAAGAAGACAGCGGCAAGGAGTGCGGAAGCGAAGCCGGCGCAGGCGCGGACGGCGGCGGTATTCGACGCGAAGAAGAAGCTGTCCTATAACGAGACGCGCGAGTGGGAGCAGATCGAGGCGAAGATTCAGGACGCGGAGGCGGCGCTCGAAAATCGCAAGGCGCTGCTGGGCGATGCGTCAGTGGTTTCCGATCCGGCGAAGCTCAGGAAAGCGGCGGCGGACATCGATGAGGCGCAGGCGGAAGTGGATCGCTTGTATGAACGCTGGGCGGAACTGGAGGCGAAGCGCGCGTGAGGTCAGTTCGATGCGGCGCCGCCACTGGTGCGGGCCTGCGAGTCTTCGCTTCCGCCCAGAATCTCCCGCACCTTGCCGACGAGCTGCGAGGGAGTGAAGGGCTTCTGGATGAAGGATGCGAAGTCGGTGACGCCAGTCTCGGCGGCGACGTCGCGGGTGAAACCGGACATGAACAATGTCTTTGGCGCGAAGCCGAGCTGGCGAATGGCTTCAACCAGCTCGCGGCCGTTGAGGCCCGGCATCACAACGTCGGTGAGAATAAGATCGATGACGTGGCCGCGATCCCGGCAGAGGCGGAGCGCCTGTGCGCCGGATTCGGCCTGCACCACGCGATAGCCATAGCGTGACAGGGTGCCGGTGAGGAAGCTGAGCACCATCGGCTCATCGTCGACAACGAGAATTGTGGCCTGAGCGAGTGGGTCCGTCACGGCTGTACAAAGTTTAGCGCCGGGAGAGAAAGAGTACATCGGTCCGGAGTTGTGAATAATACATGGGCGGACGAGTGCTGATTTCCCGCGTTCGATTGCATCGTCCGCCATGCATTTATCGGATTTCGATTACCATTTACCCGAACAACTGATTGCGCAGGAGCCGCCCGCTGAACGCGATGCGGCGCGAATGCTGGTGCTGGACCGCGCGGCGCAGCAATGGAATGACGGGATATTTCGCGATTTGCCGGAGTTTATCCGGCCGGGAGATTGTATTGTCCTGAACGATTCGCGCGTGCTGCCTTCGCGGCTTTTCGGGCATCGCGCGGGTGTGCATTCGTTGCCGGTGGGGAAGCACAACCCGAAGCGGCAGGAAAACCTGAGCGGCGCGGTGGAAGTGCTGCTGCTGGAACCGGCGACCGAAGACGCGCGCGAGTGGCGCGCGCTGGTGCGGCCGGGGAGAAAGATGCGGACCGGCGAGATCGTGCGGTTCGACGATTCGCTGGCGGCGGAAATTGTCGGGCGCGGCGAACGGGGTGAACGGACCATTCGCTTCGCGGGCGATGCGGATGTGTACGCCGGGCTCGACCGGCTGGGGCACATGCCGCTGCCGCCTTACATCAGGCGGGCGGACGCTGCGGCGGACAAGGAACGATACCAGACGGTGTATGCGCGGGAGCGCGGGTCAGTGGCCGCGCCGACGGCGGGATTGCATTTCACGCCGGAAGTGCTTGCGCGGTGCGAGGCCGCGGGGGCGAAGATCGCGCGGGTGACGCTGCACGTGGGGCTGGGGACGTTCCAGCCGATCGATCGCGAAGATTTCGAGCGGCATCATCTGCACCACGAGCGGTATTCGATTGCGCCGGAAGTTTGGGAGACGATTCAGGCGGCGCAACGCGTGATTGCTGTGGGCACCACCAGCGTGCGGACCGTGGAATCGGCGGCGGCGACAGGAAAGCTGAGCGGATCGACCGACCTTTTCATCTATCCCGGCTACGAATTCCGGCGTGTGAACGCGATGCTGACGAATTTCCATCTGCCGAAGACCAGCCTGCTGCTGCTGGTGTGCGCGTTCGCGGGAACGGACTTCGCGCTGGCGGCTTACCGGCATGCTGTGGAGCAGGGCTACCGGTTCTTCTCCTATGGCGACTGCATGTTGATCCTGTAAAATGAAAGTTCCCTTACATTTCCTATGACGCTCGACGAACTCGAACGCGAATATTCGCCGCTCCGCGAACAGGCATCTGCCGTGCGGAGCTATCTTTGACGCCGCCGGTAAAAAGCAGGAATTAGAACGCCTCGAACAGCAGATTTCCGCGCCGGATTTCTGGTCTCAGCCTGAGAAAAGCCAGAAAGTGATGCAGGAGCGGAAGCGCGTGGAGGAATCGATCGAGAACGACGCCCGGCTGGCGGGGTTCACGGACGATCCCGACACGCTTTTCGAACTTGCGCGCGAAGGCGAAAGCGTGGACGGCGATATCGAACGGGAACTGCGCCGGTTCTCGGATACGATCGCGCAGCTCGAAACCGAGATGCTGCTTTCGGGCGAGAACGACGCCCGCAGCGCGATCGTGACCATTCATCCCGGCGCCGGCGGAACCGAATCCCAGGACTGGGCCGAGATGCTGCTCCGAATGTACCTGCGCTGGGCCGAGCGCAAGGGCATGCAGACGGTGATTACGGATCGCCTGGAAGGCGAAGGCGCGGGCATCAAGTCCGCCACATTCGAAGTGAATGGCGTGAACGCGTACGGGCTGCTGCAATCCGAGATTGGCGTGCACCGGCTGGTGCGGATTTCGCCGTTCGATGCAAACGCGCGGCGGCATACGTCGTTCGCGTCGGTGTTCGTGTATCCGCAGGTGGATGAGGAGATCAAGATCGACATCCGGCAGGACGATCTGCGCATCGATACGTTCCGTTCGAGCGGCGCGGGCGGCCAGCACGTGAACATGACGGATTCGGCGGTACGCATCACGCACTTCCCCACGGGAATCGTGGTGCAGTGCCAGAACGAGCGCTCGCAGCACAAGAATCGCGACAGCGCGTTCAAGCAGTTGCGCGCGAGGCTCTATGAGTTCGAGATGGAGAAGAAGCGCGAGGAGACGCGGAAGACTGAAGCGTCGAAGCTGGATATCAATTTTGGCAGCCAGATCCGGAATTACGTGCTCGCGCCGTACCGCATGGTGAAGGATCTGCGCACAAGGCTTTCGGCGGGCGACGTGGACCGCGTGCTGGATGGCGATCTCGACGACTTCATCCACGCCTGGCTGGTGTGGCGCAAGACCGGCAAAACGGCCGGGCCTTCGGGTGGTCCCGACGAAGCGGAATAACATTCCGGATGCGCACCTGATTTCGCGCGCGGCCGAGCTGATTCGCGCGGGGCGGCTGGTGGCTTTTCCGACGGAGACGGTGTACGGGTTGGGGGCGAATGCGCTCGACGCAGAGGCGGTGCGCCGGATCTTCGAGGCGAAGGGGCGGCCGCTGACGAGCCCACTGATCGTGCATGTGGCGTCGGTGGCCGCGGCGCGCGAACTTGCGGCGCGATGGCCTGAAGAAGCGGAGAAACTGGCGGGCGCGTTCTGGCCGGGACCGCTCACGCTGGTGGCGCCGAAATCCTCGCGCGTTCCGGACATCGTAACCGCCGGGCTGCCGAGCGTGGGTTTGCGAATGCCGGCCCATCCGGCCGCTCTCGCGCTGCTTGAAGCCGCCGGCGTACCGATCGCCGCGCCCAGCGCAAACCGCTTCACGAAGCTTTCACCCACAACGGCCGCGCATGTGCGCGAGGCGCTCGGAAACCAGGTCGACCTGATTCTGGACGGTGGCGCGTGTCAGGTGGGAATCGAGAGCACTGTGCTTTCGTTCGCCGGCGAGACGCCTAAAATCCTGCGGCCCGGTATGGTTTCGCGCACGGCGATCGAATCGGTGATCGGTCCGGTGGATGTGGGCGGGGGCGCGGAATCGCCGGGACAGCATCCGAAGCATTACAGCCCGCGAACGCCGCTGCTGCTGGGGGCGTCACCCAACCCGGAAGGCGCACCGGCGCCTGCCGGCGGCCGCGGATACCGGCTGGATTTCACGACGATGCCGCGCGATCCGCACGCTTACGCCGAACAACTCTACCGGACGCTGCACGATCTGGACGGGTTGAAGTACGACTGGATCTCGGTCGAAATGCCGCCGGATACGCCGGAATGGGCAGGCGTGCGGGATCGTCTGGAACGCGCCGCCGCTTACCAGTACGACAATCACCTGGACGACAATACGATCTGATTGCCTTCGGAATCCTTCATTTTGAGGAATGAGCCCCAGGGCTGTTTCTGCGGGGGCCCGTCGAACTCGACGCCTTTGGCGCGGAGTTCGTCGTAGGTCCGGTCGATGTGATCGACTTCCCAGGACGTATGGACGAACGTGCCGATGCGGTCTTCGTGACCCTCCGGCGTGAACAGCACGATGCCGGTTTCAGCGCCGGGAATCGAGAGCTCGATCCATCGCTGCGTGTCGGAGAAATGCTGGTCGGTGAGCACGCGGAAGCCGAGCTTACCGGTGTAGAAAGCGAGCGCGCGATCCTGATCCCGCACCGGGATGCCGAGGAATTTGATTCGCCGGATCATGTTTCGAGCATGCCGCGCGGTGGCGGGGAAAGCAATCGTGGCGCGCGGATTGTGCGCAGGCCCTGCTACAGTAACCGCTGCTACAGGCATGAAAATCGATCCCTATGTGCTGGATACGCTGATGCGGGATCTGGTAGCGCACGACCGTTCGAGCGCGGCGTTCCTGGTGTATCTGCAGCTTTACCGGCACACGCACGGGGAGGGCGGCGCGTCCGCGCGGATGAGCCATGCGGCGCTCGCCGAACTGGTGGGGATTTCGAAGCGGTCGGTGCAGATGGCGATCACCCGGCTGATTGCGCGGCGGCTGATCCGGCAGCGTAAAGCCCGGCCTACGTCGATTCCTGTTTATACGGTACTGACGCCGTGGGCGCGGCGTGGCGCGTGATACCAGTGCGGCGTCACGCGCCTGCCCACGTTGGTGCGGGGTAATTAACGGCCGGCGGCGGCGTTGGCGAGGTTCGCCTGGCGCAACGCGTCGGCTTTGCCGGTCTTCTCCCAGGAGAAGCTGTCGTCATTGCGTCCAAAGTGGCCGAAAGCGGCCGTCTTCTTGTAGATCGGACGGCGCAGCTGCAGGTATTCGATGATCCCCTTGGGGGTAAGCGGGAACGTGGCGCGCACCAGATCGCAGATTTCGCTCTCCGGCATCACGCCGGTGCCGAACGTGTTCACCATAACGGAGACCGGGTCCGCCACGCCGATCGCATAGGCGAGCTGAACTTCGGCGCGGCTGGCGAGCCCCGCGGCAACAATGTTTTTGGCGATGTGCCGGGCCATGTAGCAGGCCGAACGATCCACCTTCGTCGGATCCTTGCCTGAGAAGGCGCCGCCGCCATGACGGCCCATGCCGCCGTAGCTGTCCACGATGATTTTGCGCCCGGTGAGCCCGGTATCGCCGTGGGGGCCGCCGATGACGAAACGTCCCGTGGGGTTGATGTGGTACTTCGTATTCGAATCGACCATGCCGGGCGGGATCATGGGCTCGATCACGTGCTCGCGGATATCGGCGCGCAACTGCTCGGTGGAAACTTCTTCGCCGTGCTGGGTGGAAACGACCACGGCATCGATGCGCACCGGCTTGCCGTTCACGTATTCGACGGAAACCTGGCTCTTGCCGTCCGGGCGAAGGTAGGAAAGCGTTCCGTTCTTGCGGACGTGCGACAGCCGTTCGGTCAGCCGGTGGGCGAGCTGAATGGGCAGCGGCATCAGCTCGGGAGTTTCATCGCAGGCATAGCCGAACATCAGGCCCTGGTCGCCCGCGCCGCCGGGATCCACGCCCATGGCGATATCGGGGGACTGGCCCTGAATGGTGTTGATGACGCCGCAGGTCTTGTAATCGAAACCGAACGTCGCGTCCGTGTACCCGATTTCGCGGATGGTTTCGCGGGCGATGGCCGGCACGTCGACGTAGCAGGTGGTGGTGATTTCACCGGCCACCACGCAGATGCCCGTGGTGACGAGGACCTCGCACGCGACGCGGCCGTAGGGGTCCTGTTCGAGAACGGCGTCAAGTACAGCGTCCGAAATCTGGTCGGCAATCTTGTCCGGATGACCTTCCGTGACCGATTCGGACGTAAATAAATGCTTTTGGGCTTCTGCCATGAATGCTCCGAGTTGGGGTGAGGACCGGACCGTGTTGAAGCCGCACGGGCACACCCGGGCGGCCGGCTCCGCCAGCCGGTACAAACTCCAAGTTTACCTCGCGCAGCCAGAGCGGCGGGTAATAACGGTTCTGGAACCGGAATGGCGGTTCTGGAACCGAACGAATCCGATTCAGCCGGGAGTGTGCCGCGATTGCGCGGAACGCTTTCGCCCCGTTCCGTTTTCTGCGATACTGATCTTGCTCTGGCTTTCTTCCGTCCGCCAGCCGGATGAAGCTTTTAACGCCGTCTCCATCAAAACGCCTCAACGAGGTGAGCGGATTTCTGTTCCTCGCGGCAGGGCTTCTGCTTCTCCTCAGCTTCGCCTCGTTCCAGCCTGCTGATCCTTCGTGGGATACGGTAGCCGGGGCTGCGGAAACACGCAATCTCATCGGTCCGGTGGGCGCGTGGATGGCCGACTTTTTCCTGCAGGCCTTCGGGCTTGCCTCTTTTCTTTTCCCGCTGCTCTTTTTCGGCCTTGGATGGAAATGGATTCGCTCGGAAGCTCTGGAAGCGCCGCTGATCCGTTTTCTCGGGAGCGTGATGCTGGTCGCCTCAGCCTGTGGCGCGGCGGCGCTGCTTCCTGACTGGCGGCTGTTCGGCCGGGCGATCCTGCCGGGCGGCGTCGCAGGCTACCTTCTGGCGGATTCGCTGAAGCATGCGCTCAACGTCGCGGGAACCGCGGTGGTGCTGCTGACCGCCATGGTTATTTCCACATATCTGGTTTCGAGCTTCACGCTCGACAAGCTGCAGGGCTGGCTTACGCCCGTAATCGCGTTCTTTGCTCAAATCCGGGACCACTTCCGCCGCTCGATGGAGCGAAGGCGTGAAGAGGCGCTTGAACGGGCCGAGCAGCGCCGCGCCGAGAAGGAAGAGAAACGCCGGAACAGGGAAGCCTTCGCCGAGGCGGCAACGGAATCGGCGGAGTCCGTTGCCATGCGGGTGGAAACCATTGCGCCCGATCCGGCCATCACCCGCCGGACGCGCACTGCCCCGCAGCCCGTCTCCGACACGCTGCCGTGGGAAGACCCGGCTCGGACGCCCGAAACCCAGACCATTGAAAGCCAGCCCATCGAAGCCCAGCCCGATTCTCCCGCTTCCGGAGACATTCCGATCTGTGTGCTCGAAGACGCCGAAACTCCGCGCAACGAGAATCTTCTGGAGTTTCCGTTCAACGCGCCGGCTCGCAGGAAGCCGGAGCACCGTGCGCCCACGCTGTTCCGTTTGCCGGCGACCGAACTGCTGAACGAAGTTCCCGTCCGTTCGGCTTTCGATGAGCAGGAACTCAAATCGACCGCGTCGGCCATCAAGGCGAAGTTCGAAGAGTTCAACGTTCTCGGTTCGGTGGTTCAGATCAACCCCGGCCCGGTGGTGACGACCTTCGAATTCAAGCCCGAAGCCGGAATCAAATACAGCCGCATCACGACGCTGACCGAAGATCTCTGTCTTGGATTGCAGGCCGAATCCATTCTGATCGAGCGCATACCGGGCAAGCCGACGGTCGGGATCGAAGTGCCGAACACCAAACGCGAAGTGATCAGCCTGCGCGCGGTGCTGGAATCGGAAGAATTCGAGGCATCGCAGTCGCACCTCACCATTTCGATGGGCAAGGACATCAACGGGCGCATCAAGGTGGCCTCGCTCGAGACGATGCCGCACCTTCTGATCGCCGGTTCCACCGGATCAGGCAAGTCCGTGATGATCAACTCGCTGATCATGTCGATCCTGTACAAGTCGACGCCCGATGAAGTGCGGATGATCATGGTGGACCCGAAGCGCGTCGAGCTGGGAATCTATGAAGGCATTCCACACCTGCTGACGCCCGTCATCACAGATCCGCGCAAGGCCACCAATGCGCTGAAGAACGCCGTGCTCGAAATGGAGCGGCGGCTGCGGCTTCTGGCCGAGCAGGGCGTTCGCAACATCGATCAGTACAACAAGAAGATCCGCAAACTCGGCTCCGAGCCGCGCAATCTGTTCGAAGATGAAGCCGGAAAACCTGCCGACGAACTGAAGCCGCTGCCCTACGTGCTGATCCTGATCGACGAACTGGCCGATTTGATGATGCTCGAAGGGCGAAACGTGGAAGAATCCGTCACCCGGCTGGCCCAGATGGCGCGCGCGGTGGGCATGCACCTGGTGCTGGCGACGCAGCGGCCGTCGGTCGACGTGATCACCGGCCTGATCAAGGCCAACTTCCCGGCGCGCATGAGTTTCCGTGTGGCGACGCGCGTGGACAGCCGGACGATTCTGGACGTGATGGGCGCCGAGCACCTGCTGGGCAAAGGCGACATGCTGTTTCTGCCGCCAGGCTCCTCGCGGCTGACGCGCGTGCATGGCGCGTTCGTCACGGAGACGGAGATCAACAAGGTGGTCGATTTCTGGAAGGCGCAGGCGCAGCCGGAATACGATCAGTCCTATCTGATCGCGCCGCCGGGCGAGGAAGGCGAGCCGGATACGCAGGAAGCCGAATCGGGCGAGCAGGACCCGATGTACGAAGAGGCGTTGCGCGTCGTGCTCGAGATGGGCAAGGCTTCCACCTCCACGCTCCAGCGGCGTCTGCGGCTCGGCTACGGACGCGCCGCGCGCATTCTCGACGTGATGTACCGCGACGGCATTATCGGACCGCCGGACGGCAGCAAGCCGCGCGAGGTTCTGAAGCGCCCCGACTGGCTGCGCGAAGTGGACCACGTCTGAACCGTGGCGGAGCGGCAAGGCCAGTTTCGCGTTACGCAACTGCAGCTATAGGCAACTGCAGCTATATCTGGCGTGGCCTAACTTTTGATATGCTTCTTGCACTTGCATGGTTGTACGGAAGCCACGAGACCTGACTCACACGATAATCGGCGGCCTGCGTGACATGATCACGGAAGGCAAACTCCAGCCGGGCAGCAGACTGCCACCGGAGCGCGAACTGGCGCGGCAATTTGGCGTGAACCGCGCCTCCGTGCGGCAGGCGCTGAAAGCGCTGGACGTGATGGGGATCGTTCACCAGCGGGTAGGCGATGGCACGTATCTGACGCATGACGCGTCAACCACGCTGCGGGCGCCGCTCGACTTTCTGATCCTGGTGGATGGCATCACCATCCAGGAACTGTTCGAGGCGCGCCGCATTGTGGAGCCGGAACTCGCCGCGCGCGCGGCCAAGCGGCGCTCCGACAAAGACATGGAAGACCTCGGGGAAGCGCTCGACGCGATGCGGTTGAGCCTCGAAGCCGACAGCGTGGACGAGCTTGCCGAGCACGATCTGCGGTTCCACGAAATCATCTGGCGCGCTTCGGGCAATCGCGTCTGCCACCGCATGTTCTCGTCCCTGCAGCGGATCATGTCCCGGAGCATTCAGGTAACGTCGCTGTTGCGGGATGGCGGCACGCCGCTCTCCGCGCACCAGGCGCTTTACTACGCAATCGAAGCCGGCGATCCGCTGAAGGCGCGGCAGATCATGACCGAGCATCTGATCCAGGGCGAAGGCACGCTGCAGAAGAGCGCCGTCGAGTAAGCCGCCGGGCTTCGTGGCGCACAGCCAGCAGCGCCGCTTTGCGAATCAGTTTCACGCCGGGCCATACGATTGCCCAGTATCGGCGGAACCTGCGCCGCGCGCATTCGTCCGTGGCGGCCGCGCGGGTTTCGGTGAGCGCCACAGAGATTTGCCCGCCGACGGGTTTGGCCCGCAGAACCCAGGCGATTTTTACGAATCCGGGCTCGCGGAAGCCCGCAAACCGGGCCGGCGGAAGACTCCTGAATTGCGGGCTGGCCGTCCATGGCTGCGTCGCCGCTCCGAAGACGATGACGCGGCCGGGTTCTTCGGCCAGCACTCCCCAGCCCCACTGGCGGGCCTGTTCGACCAGAGGCAGGCCGGCGCTCGCCGGGCGCTCGAGCAGCGCAATCTGCCGGAGGCGAAAGATCGCGCGGATCAGCGCGGAACGCTCGAGCTCGAGACCGCACGCGGCCTGGTATGCGATCTCGGCGGGCGCATCAACCCGGATGGAATCGCGTTCGATCACATCGTAGTCCGGCATGTAAACTTCGAGCAGCGGATCGCCATCCGCAGCGGCGGTCTTCCGCCCGAAGCGGCGCCACCCGGTCGCCGCAACCACGCCGCAAACGCAGATTGCCGCTGCGCCGCCAATGGCGGCAGCCACCCGAAGCGCCCGCATCGCTTTCGTCGCCGTGATGTCTGATTATTGCGAAACCCGCGCCTCCGCGGCTATTGGCATTCGGAACGCAATGATATTGACATGCGCACTCTTGCCTTTCTCCTCACCGCGGCGGTGGCGTGCTGTTCCGCTCAAACGTGGTCAGGCGACCTGATCGACCCCGGCTGTTTCGCCACCGAGCAGCACAACGTTCCGCCGACGGACACGATGACGTCCGTCGATCAGGATGTGAATGCCGAAATCCGCTACTGCACGGCGAAGGCGAAGACGAAATCCTTCGCGCTGATCCTGCCGGACAACACGGTGCTCCCGTTTGATGCGGCCGGCAATGCCAAAGCGGCCGGGTTCGTCCGCACCCACCGCCGCAAAGAACCGCTCCGCGTCACCGTTACAGGCGCCCGGACCGGTCAACTGCTTGCCGTGCAATCGATCGTTATGAATGCCCCAGCACGGGATGCGGCTGATACGGCTCCTCGAGCGACTGCATCTCCTCGGCCGTAAGCTTCACGTCGAGCGCCGCCAGCGCTTCATCGAGGTGCTTCATCCTGCTTGCCCCGATGATCGGCGCCGTCACGCCCGGTTTGTGCAGAATCCACGCGAGCGCTACCTGTGCGTTCGAAAGCCCGCGTTTCCGAGCAATTTCGGTCAACCGGTCCACAACGGTGAAGTCCGATGGCCGGTAGTAGAGCTTGTGCGAGAAATCGTCCGTCTTCGCACGAGTGGTCTCGCCTTTCGAATCCGCGTTCCGGTTACCGGCCAGGAATCCGCGCGCGAGCGGGCTCCACGGAATCAGTCCGATTCCCTGATCGAGGCAAAGCGGAATCATTTCGCGCTCTTCTTCGCGATAGACCAGGTTGTAATGATCCTGCATGGTGACGAACCGCGTCAGGCCCATCGCATCGGCGGTGTAAAGCATCTTCGCGAACTGCCACGCATACATCGATGACGCGCCGATATAGAGCGCCTTGCCCTGCTTCACCACGTCATCGAGCGCTTCGAGCGTCTCCTCGACCGGCGTATCTTTATCGAAGCGGTGAATCTGATAGAGATCCACATAGTCCATTCCCAGCCGTCGTAGACTGTTATCGATCGCATGGTGAATGTGTTTCTTCGACAGGCCGCGGTCGTTCGGCTGATCGCTCATCGGGCTGAATACCTTCGTCGCCACCACCAGCCGGTCCCGCGGGATACCGGAATCGCGCAGCGCCCGGCCGGTAATCTCTTCGCTCACGCCCAGCGAATACACATCGGCGGTGTCGACAAAGTTGATTCCCGCGTCGAGAGCGCGTTTGAAAAAAGGCTTCGATTCAGCCTCCTCGAGGACCCATTCGCGCCATTTCTTCGAGCCGTAGGTCATTGTGCCGAGGCAAAGGCGCGACACTTTGAGTCCGGTGGATCCCAGTCTTACGTATTCCATGCGTATTCTTCCTCGCGTGCCTGTTGTTCAGGCCTATTCTTCGAGCGACACCTGTATCTTGACGAAGGCTCCCGGATCGTTGCTCCATTGCTCGATGGCGGCGCCCGCGTAATCGAGTGACGTCACGCGGGAGATAATCCGATCGACGGGGAAGCGTTCCTGCTGGAGCGCAGCAATTACCGCGCCGAACTCATCGAGCGCATTGCGCGATCCCAGAATGTCGAGTTCCTTCAACAGGAAGAATCTGGTTTCGTACTCGACCGGCTCCTTCGCGTATCCAACGTAAACAACTCGTCCCGTATAAGCCACTTCTTCGATCGCCGCGCGGAACGTCGCCGCCGTCCCCACGGCTTCGATCACCACATCCGGCCCCAGACCATCCGTCAGTTCCGCGAGGGAGTTGTGCAAATCGTCTTTCGCGCTGTTGATCACATGCGCTGCGCCGGCTTCGGATGCGACGGCCAGCTTGCGGTCATCCACGTCAATCGCAATCGTCCGGGCGCCACGGAACGACGATGCGGAGATCGCCCCCAGGCCCACAACGCCGCAACCGATCACGGCCACTGTGTCTTCCCGGACCACGCGTCCGCGCGCCGCCGCATGGAATCCCACCGAAAGCGGCTCCACCACGCTCAGCTCGCGGATCGACAGCCCTTCCGCCACGTAGAGCTTCGACCATGGTGCGAGAAAATACTCCGTCATCGCGCCTTCACGCTGCACGCCGAGCGTCTGGTTGAACTGGCACGCATTCGGCCGCCCGCGTTTGCAGGACGCGCACTTGCCGCAGTTGGTGTAGGGTGAGAGCGTCACGTTCATGCCCGGGCGGAAGCGCGCGGGCACGTTCTTTCCTGTCTCTTCGATGGTGGCCGCCACTTCATGGCCGGGAATTCGCGGATAGGAAACCAGTGGATTGCGGCCGCGAAACGTGCTCAGGTCCGTGCCGCACATGCCGACGCGGCGCGTCCGGAGCAGCACTTCGTCAGGGCCCGGAGCCGCCGGCCGCGGAATTTCGGCGACATGCGTTTTTCCGGGCGCCTCGATCACCAGCGCGCGCATTTAAGTATTCACTCCCGAGGCAAGGAAGCCTCCATCCACGGCGATCGCCTGCCCAGTGATGTAGCTGGCGGAATCCGAAGCAAGCAGGACAGCGGCGCCGATCAGCTCTTCCGTCTTTCCGAAGCGCCCCATCGGCGTACGCGCCAGAAATTCCCTGCCGCGCGCGGTACCGTCGAGCAGCGCGGCGTTGAGATCCGTGCGGAACACCCCGGGCGCGATGGCGTTCACGTTGATGCCTTCGCGGGACCATTCGACCGCCAGACTGCGCGTCAGCGAAAGCACCGCGGCTTTTGAGGCGCTGTAGGCCGCGACTTCATAGAGCGACACGAACGAGCTGAGCGACGCGATGTTGATGATGCGCCCGCGGCCGCTCGCCTTCAGCGGCTCATAAAAGGACTGGCAGCACCGCAGAATTCCCGTGAGATTCGTATCCAGGATGCCGCCCCATTCCTCTTCCGAGAGGTTTTTGGTCGGCGTGCGTTTCGTGCGGCCGGCGGCGTTGAGCAAAATGTCCACGCGCCCGAACTTTGCCATCACGGCATCGCGCAGCGCGTCGATCGATTTGCGATCCGCCACATCCACCGTGTGCGCCAGCGTTCGCCGGCTCTCCTCTTCGATGCGCGCGGCGACTTCGTTCACCATCTCTTCGCGCCGTCCGGTGGCGACCACGTCGGCGCCAGCCTGCGCGAAACCTATGGCAAGCGTGCGTCCGATGCCGGACGTCCCCCCGACGACGACCGCGACACGGCCGCTCAGGTCAGTAAAATTCTTCAGGCTCATTCTCGGGAAGAGATTATCAGAGGCAAGATGACGCCCCCGGTCGCCTGCATCGCGCGGTAAAATCGTGCGCCATGGAATTCGCGGCGGGCCGGACATTGTGAAAACCCGGGCGAAGCCCGATCGCCAAATCGAGTGGATGGTCTGGCATGGCCGCCTGCTAGAATTCAGGCGATGCGAAGATCGCGAATCGCCGCATGCTGGTTCGCGATCGCGCTGCCGGTTTGCGCGCAGGAGCAGGCCGCTGTTCTGGCGAATTCCGGCGACCCCATCCATGCGCCTTTCGCCTGCACCTCCGAAAATCTCGACTGGGCCGGGCTTGCCTGCTCGGAAGACGATCCCTGCGCCATCTACCTCGAACTGAACGCCATCGCGGGGGTGGGGCAGAAGATTTTCCTCGCGGGCGATCTGCATGCGCAATCGGCCACCCTGTCCTCCATCCTGCTCTCGACCGACGACAACGGCCTGACCTGGAAAGAACCGGCGGCCCGCGTGCGCGGCGCCTCTCTCGATCAGGCGCAGTTCCTCGATGCCGGACACGGATGGATCGCCGGCGAGACCGTCAATCCGCTGGCGCGCGATCCTTTCTTTCTGATCACGAGCGATGGGGGCGCAAGCTGGCGCAACCGCGCAGTCACGGACGACGGCGGCCCCGGCTCCGTGCAGCGCTTCCGCTTCGATTCGCCACAGCATGGTGAACTTCTCATCGATTCGGGACCCGGCGCCGAAGGTGGCCGCTATCGCGAATACGAAACCGACACCGCGGGCGATTCCTGGAGCCTTCACGCTTCCACTGCCGCGCCGCCGAAGCCCCTGGCTGCCCCGCAGGGCGATTCCGACTACCGGATCACGTCCGGCCGCGATTCCTATCGCATCGAGCGCCGTACGGGCGCGATGTGGGCGCCGGTCGCGTCCTTCGCCGTGATCGCCACGACCTGCAAATCCGCCCAGCCTTCCCCGGAGCCGGCGCCCGCCGCGCAGAAAGATCAGGATTGAAGCGGACCCAGGCCACTGCGGCGGACCTTGAGGTTTTCCGCAACATCTTCACCTCCATCGCCGATGAGATGGGAACCGTTCTGCGGCGTACCGCCTTCAGCGTGAACATCAAGGAACGGCGCGATTATTCCTGCGCCGTTTACGACGCCGCAGGCGAAACCGTGGCCATGGGCGATCACATGCCCGTGCATCTCGGGGCCATGCCGCTTTCCGTGCGCGCGGCTCTCGATGCCTGCCGCATCACGCCGCGCGACGTGGTCATTCTGAACGATCCTTTTCGCGGCGGCACCCACCTGCCGGACATCACTGCCGTCTCCGGCGTGTTCGCCAAAGGCGACAAAAAACCGGATTTCTTCGTCGCCAGCCGCGCGCACCACGCCGACGTCGGCGGCATGAGTCCGGGGTCGATGCCGCTGGCCCGCGAGATCTATCAGGAAGGGCTTCGCATCCCGCCGGTTTACCTCATGCGCAACGGCCTCGAAGATCGCGGCGTGATGGAAATGATCCTCGCCAACGTCCGCACCCCGGAGGAACGGCGCGGCGATCTTCTCGCGCAGGTGATGGCGAACCGGCGCGGCGAAGCGCGCCTCGGCGAAATCACCGCGCGCTACGGAGCCGCCCGGGTAAAGCGGAATGCGTCCGCTCTGATGGATTACACCGAGCGCCTCGCGCGCGCCGCCATCCGCGAAATTCCGGACGGCGAATATTCCTTCGAGGATTTTCTCGATAACGACGGCATCGGCGCCGCACCGGTGCGGATTCGCGTGCTGATCAGGATCGCGGGCGAGCGCGCTGATGTCGATTTTACGGGTTCGAGCCCGCAGTGCGCCGGATCGGTGAACGCGAATTACGCCATCGCCATGTCGGCCGTCATGTACTGCTTCCGCTGCCTGATTCGCGCCCGGGCGCCGTACAACGCGGGCCTGATGCGTCCCATTCGGGTGATCGCGCCCGAGCGTTCCGTCGTGAACGCCGGTCTGCCGGCGGCGATGGCTGCCGGCAACGTCGAAACCTCGCAGCGCATCACGGACACGGTGCTGGGCGCGCTCGCAAAGGCCTTGCCGGACCGCATTCCCGCGGCCAGTTCCGGCACCATGAACAACCTGAGCTTCGGCGGATGGGATACGCGGCGCGGCCGCCCGTTCGCTTATTACGAAACCATCGCGGGCGGTATGGGGGCGTCGGCTGCGGGGGCCGGACGTTCCGCCACCCACTCGCACATGACCAACAGCTGGAATTCGCCCATCGAAGCCTTCGAGCACGAATACCCGGTGCGCATCCGCTCCTATCGCATCCGCGGCGGATCAGGCGGGGCAGGAACGCATGCGGGCGGCGATGGCATCGTGCGCGAATTCGAATTTCTCGAACCGGTCGAAGCCACCATCCTTTCCGACCGCCGCCTGCGCGGACCCTGGGGACTCGCTGGCGGCAACCCGGGAACCCCCGGCATGAATCAGATCGTTCGAGGCGAAGAAACTGTCTCCGTAGCGGCCAAAGCGCGGTTCGAAATCCGCGCCGGCGATGTGTTGCGGATCGAGTCGCCAGGCGGAGGCGGCTGGGGCGCGCCGCCAGATGCCCGCTGAAAAATTTCCGGCCCTTTTTTCGCCTCTCTCGCGCTCCAACAACTGAAGAAATCTGGATCGTACATTTGCCGCCGGGCCGGAAGTTGTCCAGAGTATTCGGCGCGGCGGCGTTTTTTTATGCAGCGGTCATTCCAGGAAATTCCGCCATGCGCGTATCGCGCTCCTGCGCGAGAATCTCCCCGAAATCGATCGGCAATCAGCGGAAAGCCGGCTTTGCCGCGGATGATGGCGACGAAGTCCGGGATCGTGCCGGTTTCTCGATCGGATCGCGCCGCGGTTTCGAATCCGCCCAGACCGGCCGCGACAACTTGTCCGCCGAATTCGTCCGGAACTCAGCGTGTTTCAGCATCTTTTGTGAAACCGCGCCGCTTGACTGGTCATCCAGAAAAACGGGTTTGGGCCGCGTGTGAAACCACGGCAAACCCCACTCGACCGCTGCTGCCGTGCCCGGCGCAAATGCGGTGAGTATCACGCATGCGGCAAGTCGGGCACACGTCGCGCGGTGGGTCGGAAGAATCGTTATCAGGTGATCCATCATTGCGATCTCCACAACTGATCGGCGTCAGCCGCCGCCACGCGGACGCTCGGCCGCAGCCGACGGGCGGGGACGTTCTTCGTCTCCGTGCCTCTACTTATGCCGAACGGTGACGCCGAATGCAAGCCCCTTCCGCGGGCGACTGTGGTGATTCTGCACACGCGTGGATTGCGAGTCGTCACACCAGGTACCATCCGGTCTCTCAACCGCTTGTTTTTTCAATCCGGGAACCTTTGGCGAGCCTCATGCAAATCAGGCAGTACCGCGACTGCGGAATCGAGGTTTCGTTTGCGATTTTTCGCGATTACGAAGGCAGGTCTGATCGCAATTGCGCTGGCGGTGTTCACGCTCTGGACGTGCATTGCCATGGAACGGGTCACGGTGAAGCGCGCCAATCTGGAGGCCCGGCGCACGCTGGAGCGTCTGGAGCGCCTGCGCAGACCCGCCGTTTCTGCTCCCGCTGAAGGTCCCGCGGCCCTGCCGTCCGCGCCGTCGTCTGCGCCCTCCCGTCCCACTGCCGGTTAAGCTTGCCGCAAGGTTCGCGGAAGACGCGGCCGGCGGTTTACTTTGATTTACCCGCTGGAGGCCGAAAACGTTACCTCCGCGAATTTCAAACCGCCATACTGATGTCAATGAGGAAAATCGCGTCGTTCTGCAGCATTGCGCTGATGGCAGCCCTTCCGATGGCTTACGCCCAGGAGGCGGGGCAGCCGAAGTCGCCTTACGTCAGCGTGATCGGTTCGGTCGAGAGTGTCGATTCGGCCGCTCATACCATCACGGTCAAGACCGAAAAGGGCGATGATGCGAAGGTCAAATACGACGACCGCACGCAGTTCCTGCAATTGCAGCCCGGCGAGACGGATCTCCGCAAGGCGACCCCCATCAAGCCTGACGAAGTCTCCGAGGGCGATCATCTGCTCGCGCGCGTCCGCGCCGCCGATCCCTCCGGCTTGCCGGCCCTTCGGTGCTTCATCAACAAGAAGACCGATATCGCCCAGCGCAACCAGCGCACACTCGAGGAATGGCAGACGCAGAGCGTCTCGGGCCTGGTCGAGTCCATCGATCCCGCGGCGAAGACGATTACTCTTCGCGTACGCGGCGCCGGGCCGGCCGCTTCACCCCACGACGTTATCGTCGATGCCGCCGGTAAGGTTGCTTTCGAGCAGTTCAGCGCCGATACCGGCAAATACGAGCCCGCCGATTTCGGCTCGATCGCGCAGGGCAACGTTCTCCGCGTGCTCGGCCAGAAGAACGAGGATGCGACGCGGGTAAAAGCGGATGCCATTCAGACCGGCGCCTTCCGCACCGTGCCCGCCATCGTGAAATCCGTCAGCGGTGACGTCATCTCCGCCACGGACCCGCAGACCAAAAAGCCGATCACCATCTCCATCAAGCCCTACACCACCATGAAGCGGCTCGACGACCAGACTGCGAACATGCTGGCGCGGCGTCTCAATCCCACTTTCCAGCAGGGTGGCCGCGGCGGCCGCGGACCAGGCGGCGGTGAAGCCGGTGGCGCGCCTGCAGGCGGAGCCGCTCCGGGCGCACCCGGCGGAACCGGCATGATGGCCGGAATGCAGGGCTCGGGCGGGCGCGGCGGCTTCGGCGGTGGCCGCGGCGGTATGCGCATGGACTCCTCAAAACTCCTCGAACAACAGCAAACCATCACCGTTGCGGACCTGAAACCGAATGAACCCGTCATCCTGACCGGTATCAATGGTCGGGCCTCTGATAAAATCACTGCGATCAGTCTGATTGCCGGGGTGGACCCGATTTTGCGCGCTGCGCCGAATCGCGGGCCGGATCCGCTCGGCGGCAGCTGGAATTTCGGTGACATCGGCGGCGGTGCGCAATAGCGGGTCGCCGCAAACGCTGACAAAGCACGCTTCGTGCGTGGTTACTTTTTCGTTCGCGGTAAGGATCAGCCCAACGGGCGATCCGACCTGAATCGCCCGCTGTGTGCGGTTCGAACCTAAAAATTGAAGGATGGCGATTTGAGGCTGAGGGGCTTTTTTTGTCTTTTTGCGTTGTTGTTCCTGTTTAATGCGTCTGCTTCAGCACAAAATACAGGCTCTATAAAGGGACAGCTCACCGATGAAACCGGCGCGGCGATTCCCGGCGCCACGGTCACACTTTCTGCCGGAAGCACAACCAGATCCGCCAGCACCGGCGCTGACGGTACCTTCTCCGCCGTGGGGCTTGCGCCGGGCGCCTGGACCGTCACCGCCAATGCTTTCGGTTTCCAGCCTCTGGTGAAGCAGGCGCAGGTGGCGCCGGGAAAAGCCGTCACGCTCGCCTTTCCCATGCAGTTGGCCGTGGCGAAGCAGGAAGTCACCGTTCAGGAACAGACCACCGGGGCGCTCAGCGTGGATGCTTCCGAGAACGCCAACCAGCTGACGCTCTCGAAAACCGACCTGGACGCTCTCCCCGACGATCCGGACGACCTGCAGGCCGATCTCGAAGCCCTCGCCGGTCCCGCCGCCGGCCCGTCCGGCCCGCAAATCTACATCGACGGCTTTACCGGCGGCCGCATGCCGCCGAAGGATTCCATCCGCGAGATCCGCATCAATCAGAATCCGTTTTCCGCGGAGTACAATCAGGTCGGCTTCGGCCGCATCGAGATCCTTACCAAGCCGGGCAGCGACAATTTCCACGGCATGGCGCTCTTCGCCGACAGCGATTCCGCGCTCAATTCGCGCAATCCGTTCGTCACCAACAAGCCGGATTTCTACGCCCGCCAGTTCGATGGCAACGTCAGCGGCCCCATGAACAAGCGTTCCTCGTTCTACCTGGATTTCGAGCGCCGCAATATTCAGGACAACGCGATCGTCAACACCACTCTCATCGACCCGACGACCTTCAGTCCCTACAACTTCCAGCAATCGTTCGTGGTCCCCAATACCCGCACCGAGTTCGGCCCGCGCATCGATTATCAGTTGAACGATTCCAATACGCTTTCGCTTCGGTATTACTACATGCGCCAGGACGAGCAGAACGCCGGCGTCGGCGGTCCGCAGTTCCTCACTCTGCCGTCCCAGGCTTACTCTTACCGCTATGACGAGAACAGCGCCGTCATCACCGAAACCGCCATTCTCAGCCCGAGGGTGGTGAATGAGGTTCGCGCCCGTTACATGAAGTGGGTCACCAAGGACTTCGCGGCCAGCACCGGCCCGTCAGTCGATGTCCTCAGCGAATTCAACGGCGGCGGCTCGCAGATCGGCCGCTCAATCGATGCCGAGACTCACTGGGAACTCCAGAACTTCACCACCTGGACCGCCGGATCGCATTCCTTCAAAGCCGGCTTCCGCGTCCGCGAGGCGCAGGAGGGTCTGGTTTCGCCGCAGAATTTCGGCGGAACCTACACCTTTTCGGGCGGCGTCGGGCCCGTGCTCGGAGCGGGGAACCAGCCGGTCGGCAATCCCATGGACTGCCTCAATCTGCCGCAGGGCGCGATGGTGCCTTCCGGCTGCACCTCCATCAGCGCGCTCGAGCAATACCGCCGCACTCTGCTGTTTCAGTCGCTCGGCATGTCTCCACAGGCGGTTCAGCTTCTGGGCGGAATGCCTTCGCAGTTCACCATCGCCGCCGGCAATCCTCTCGCTCACCTCAGCATGACCGACGTGGGCATCTATATTCAGGACGACTGGCGGGTGAAACAGAATCTGACCGTCAATCTTGGCCTGCGTTACGAAAACCAGACCGATATTCGCGACTGGCGCGACGTCGCGCCCCGGCTCGGCTTCGCCTGGTCGCCGGGCAAGAACAACAAGACCGTTGTTCGCGGCGGCTTCGGCATCTTCTACGACCGCATTCCGGATACGCTGCTGCTCAACGCCATCAAGCTGAACGGCACAAACCAGGTGCAGTACACGGTCGCCAATCCGCTGTTCTTCGGCGCGCCTCCGCCGGTCTCCACGCTGGGCGCGGCCTCAAACCCCACCATCCAGGAGCTGGTAAGGGACATCCGCGCGCCGTACCTTCTGCAGACCGCCTTCGGGGTCGAACGCCAGTTGCCCGGCAATACCACCGTCGCCGTGAACTACGCCAATTCCCACGGCGTTCATGAACTGCTCGACAACAACATCAACGCTCCGCTGCCTGGAACCTACACCGGCGCGCCGAACTCCGGCGTCCGCCCCTACGGCACGCCCAACAACATCTACGCTTACCAGTCGGTCGGCATGTTCAATCAGAACCAGGTGATCGTGAGCGTGAATGGCCGCGTCAACTCGGCCCTGAGCCTCTTTTCGTACTACACGCTGAATTACGCCAAAAGCACCAGCGACGGAGCCGGCAGCTTCCCCGCCAATCCTTACAACGTCGCCGCCGATTACGGCCGCTCCCTCATGGATGTGCGTCACCGCTTTGCCTTCGGCGGCTCCATCATCACGAAGTTCAACCTGCGCTTCAGCCCCTTCATCACCGCCCGCTCGGGCGTGCCCTTCAATATCGTCACCGGCCAGGACGTGAACGGCGATTCCATCTTCAACGACCGCCCGGCTTTCGCGCCGGCCAATGTCAACTGCGCCGACGCCACCAATTACGCCTGCACCCGGTACGGCAATTTCCTGCTGCATCCCGGCCCCAACACCCCCGTCATCCCGCGCAATTACGCTACCGGCCCGTCCTATTTCGCCATCAACCTCCGGGTGAGCCGTACGTGGGGCTTCGGTCCGGAGACAGGTGGCGGCGCGGGCCCCAATGGCGGTCCCCACGGTCCGGTCGGCGGCGGTTTCGGTGGTTCGCGCGCCATGCGCGGCGGCTTCCACGGCTTCGGCGATCCATCCACCGGCCGCAAGTACAACCTCACCTTCTGGGCCGATGCCCGCAATCTCACCAACAGCGTCGATCCGGCCAATCCCATCAACATCCTCGAATCTTCCCGATTCGGCCAGTACACCGGTCTCGCCGGCGGTTACGGTCCCGCGGGCGGCACGGCCAACAATCGCCGCCTCACGCTTGGCATCCGCTTCAGCTTCTGAGCTCCATCGCGGCGGCTCCGCCTCCGCGCTCGGCCCGGCTGAGAAAATAGGGTCAGGTATCGCCACACATGCTTCGTCCGCCGGGCCCGCGCGGTCTTGCCGCTTATGAATTTTTCAGCCGCGGAACCTCCGCCGGCACGCTGCGGTTCCTCGAAAAAACCGCCCGACGCTACGGCCCCATCTCCTATTTCCGCCTGCTCCAGCAGCGCATATTTCTCATCGATGACCCGGAGCTGATCCGCGACGTCCTCGTCACCCGGCAGCACGTCTTCGAGCGCGACCTCGGCGCCCGCCTTCTCCGCGAACTGGTGGGCGACAGCGTCATCACCCGCAATGAGCCGTTGCACAAAGAGCGGCGGCGCATTCTCCAGCCCGCCTTCCATCGCGACCAGATCGCGTCCTATGCCGATTCGATGGTCGATCTCTCCGTCCGCGCCATGAACGAATGGGGAAACCGCGAATCGGCCGGCGGCTCCGGCGAAATCAACGCCGGCATGGAGATGCGCAAACTCACTCTCTCCATCGTCGGCGCCAGCCTCTTCGGCGCGGATTTCACCACCAGCACTCCCGCCATCGCCGCCGTCCTCATGCGCGTCTTCCTCAAAGCCCGCCGCGTGGCCCCTTTGCTGGGACCCCTGCGGCCGATCACCGTCGCTTACCGGCGCATGTTCCCGCGCGGCCGCAGTCTCTTCTTCGAATCCGAACGCCGGGACCTCGACCGCATCGTGATGCCGCTCATCGCGCAGCGCCGCAGGGAATCCTCGAAGGACATCGTCTCCCTGCTGCTCGCCATGGAGATGACCGATCGCGAAGCCAGCGACGAAATCGTCACCTTCGTCCTCGCCGGCCATGAGACCACGGCCACCGCGCTCACCTGGGCCAGTTATCTTCTGGCCCAGCATCCTGAGGTGAGCGGCCGCATGGAAGCCGAAGTCGATGCCGTGCTCGGCAACCGCCGCCTCGTCTTCGACGATCTACCGAACCTCCGCTACACCTCCGCCGTCCTGATGGAGACCATGCGGCTCTATCCTCCCGCTCCCATGTTCGGCCGGCGCGCGTGCGAGGAAGTGAAGCTCGGCGATTTCACCGTCCCCAAAGGTTCCAGCGTCCTGATGAGCCCGTGGATCACGCACCGCAACCCCCGCTACTGGGAGCGGCCCGATTCCTTCGAGCCCGAACGCTGGGAGAACCTGACCGCGCCGAAGTTCGCTTACTTTCCCTTCGGCGGAGGCGCCATGATGTGCATTGGCGACGGTTTCGCGAAGCTCGAAGGCGTCGTCGTGCTGGCCGAACTGGCACGGCGCTTCCGGCCGCGTCTGGCTGAAGCGCCGGATATCGACATCAATCCCGGCGTCACACTGCAGCCCAGCCGGCCCGTCCGCGTCACTCTCGAACCGCGCAAAGTCCCCGCCGCCAGCGCGGTTTAATTGGCATTTCCCGGCGCGCCGTTCAGCAGCGCGCTTTCGGAAATTCCGGGCGGCGGATCGCGCGTGAACGTCAGGGTGAATCCGCCCCGGATCTGCTTCGGCTCACCGGATACGCCACCATCAGCAGGAACCGGCGCGGCCGCGCTCGCTATCATCAAAGGGATTATGCGAGATCCGTCGATCGTCGAAGAAGAACTTGTGAGCATCTCCGCCATGGCCGACGACGTGACTCGCTTCGACGCCATCGTCGCCTGGTGCGCCACTCACCCCGATGAAATTCCTCTCGCGCTCCACATGCTCATGCTGGGACGCCACAAGCACGCCGCCCCCTCCGGCGAAGCGGAACTTCATTCATAGTTCACAGCCTCTTAACCATCCCGTAACTCCGGCGCCGCTACGCTGGAGGTGTCGTGACGAAAAGAATTGTGCTGATCGAAGACGACAGCGATCTGTTTTCGTTGTTGAAGTACAACCTGGAAAAAGAGGGATTCAACCTCACCGGTTCGCAGACCGGCAAAGGCGCAATCGACCTCTGCAGACGCACGCGCCCGGACCTGATCCTGCTCGATATCATGCTCCCCGATTCCGACGGGCTCGATATCTGCAAGGGCATCCGCAACGATCCTGAACTGGCCCATACCCCGGTCATCTTTCTCACCGCCCGCGCGTCGGAAACCGACCGTATCGTCGGTCTCGAACTCGGCGCCAACGATTACATCGTCAAGCCGTTCTTCATCCGCGAGCTCATTGCGCGCATCAAGCTGCAGTTCCGCACCCAGACCGCTCCGGCCCGCGTCCTCAAAGCCGGCGGCCTCGAACTCGACCGTTCCAGCTGCCAGGTGAAGCTGGAAAACGCGCCGCTCGCTCTCACCGCCACCGAATTCCGGCTGCTCGAGTTCCTCATGACCCGCCCCGGCGTGGTTTTCAGCCGGGAGCAGCTGCTGAACGCCGTCTGGGGCCAGGACCGCGCCATTACGGACCGCACCGTGGACGTCTACGTCCTCCGCCTGCGCCAGAAGATCGAGCGCGACGCCACCGCGCCGCGTCTCATCCACTCTGTGCGCGGGTTCGGCTATTCCTTCGAGCCCCGCGAATCGCCGCAGGAAGCGCCCGTCGCCGCCGAAGCCGCGGTCTGAAGCGCCGGCGCCGAGCCGCCATTTTTCCGCCCATATGTTACGCTGGCCTGGGTGGCTACCGATCTCGTAGAGGTCAATCCTTCATCTCCGGCATCGGAAGCGCTCGAGCGGGCTGCGTCGCTCATCCGCCGCGGCCGCGTCATCGCCGTCCCGACCGATGCGCTCTACACCCTGGTAGCCGATCCCTTCAACCTCCGCGCCGTCCGCCAGGTCTATTACGCGAAAGGTCGGGAAATCCATCGCGCGTTGCCCATGCTCGTGCGCGACACCATGATGGTGGAAGACCTCGCCACCGAAATCCCGCCGCGCTTCCGCATGCTCGCGCGCCGCTTCTGGCCCGGGCCGCTCACCATCATTCTTCCGGCCTCGCCAAAAGTGCCTCTGCGCGCCACCGGCAATACCGGCAGGCTCGCGGTGCGCCAGGCGAAGTCTGCCGTCTGCGACGAGCTTCTGGCGCGCCTCAACCAGCCCGTCATCGCCACCAGCGCCAACGTTTCGGGCAAGCCCACCTGCCGCAGCGGCATCGAAGTGTTCGGTGAAATGGATGGCCGCGTGGATCTCGTGCTGGATGGCGGACCCTGCGAAGGCATGGGCGCAAGCACCGTCGATATCACCGAACCCGAATGGAAGATGATCCGCGAAGGCGCCATTACGGAGGCTGAAATCCGCGACTGCCTGCTCGCCGGCGAAGACTAGCAGCCCAATTCGCCGAGCTACTGGAACAGCCCCGTCAGCGCCTTCACATCCGCAATCAGCGCCCGCAGATGTTCGTTGCCGCCATCGCCGCAGCTCAAATCCGGCGTCGTCTGTCCGTCGTATTCGATCGTCAGCCGGTACCGGAAAGATGCCGGTTTCATGCAATGCGGCGCGGGCAGGGAAGAGAAGGGCATGGCCGCCTGCAGATCTGCAAACAGCCGCTGCTTCACGTCCTCCGGAATATCCCGGCTCGCGTGCCGCGGCGCGGCCGCCGTTCCGCCGCGCGGCATGGCCGCATACTCCGCCTTCCCGGCCGGATCGACGGCAATATGGAACCCCGCCTGGTTCGTGGACCCGCTATGGACAATTGTCGCGACGTTCGTTTGCGCCATCACGCTCACCAGCGCAGGCAGCAGCGCGAGCACTCGCATCAGCGCCTTCTGATTACAAGTTTATCCGCATAAACCAGAACCGTCTCCCGTTTCTGGTTCAACACCGTGGTTTCAAATGTAACCAGCCCACTTTCGGCGGAGCGTTCCTGTTTCGCCACCACTTTCTTGGTCACCCGGATTGTGTCGCCGATGTAAACCGCCTTCGTGAACCGCATCCGGTCGATGCCGTAAAACGCCAGCACCGAATCGTGCAGCGCGTCCAGTTGCGTCCAGAGGCCGGTCGAGATGCTGAAAATCAGCGCGCCATGTGCGATCCTCGCCCCAAACATGCTGCGCTTCGCCGCTTCGTCATCCGTGTGAAACGGAATAAAGTCCCCTGAAACCCCGCAGAAATTCACGATGTCCGTCTCTGTGACCGTCCGCCCGCGGGATTCCAGAATCTCCCCTTCGGCGAAGTCTTCGTAGCACTTCATCGGCTCATATCCGCGCCGGCGCCGACCCCAGTTTCACGTTCACCTTCATCGTCCGGTTATCCCGGAAAATGGTGAACTGCATCTCGTCTCCCGCGCGTTTGTTGTTCAGCGCGCGCCGCAGCGCGTCCTGGGATTCCACCGGCTTGCCGTCGATCGCCACAATCAGATCGCCGCCCACGCCGATCTCCGTCATCCCCGCAATCACGAACCGCTGCGGACGCCGCAGCCCGGCCTCGTCCGCCGGCGAACCCTCGTCGATGTCCTGAATCAGCAGCCCGCCCGTTTCCGGCAGGCGCAGCGCCACCGCCAGATCGCCCCGGACGAACAGCACCCGCGTGATGCCCAGCACCGGCAGCGAGATATGCCCCGTCGTTCTCAGCTCTTCGAGCATCGTCTTCACCCGGTTGATCGGCATCGCGAATCCGATCCCGATGCTCCCCGCTTCGCCCGACGATGTCTGCGAACCGTAAATCGCCGTGTTGATTCCGATCACGTTGCCATGCGAATCGAGCAGCGGTCCTCCGCTGTTTCCCGGATTGATCGCCGCATCCGTCTGAATCAGCCCTTCCAGACGCGTGCCGTCTTCGCGGTCGAGCGCGCGCCCCACCGAACTCACCACGCCCGTGGTCAGCGTGCCTTCCAGATTGAACGGATTGCCGATCGCAAGCACCTTCTGCCCCACCTGAATCGTGTCCGAATCCCCCAGGTGCACATACGGCAGCCTGCGCCCCGCTTCAATCTGCAGCACTGCAAGATCGTTCCGCGGATCGTACCCCACCACGCGCGCCGGATACTGCTTGTGATCGAGCAGCGAAACCGTGATGTTCCGCGAGCCCGAGATCACGTGGTTGTTGGTCACGATCTCGCCGCCGTCGTTGATGATGAACCCGGACCCGGTCCCCTGCGCCGGAAACACCTGGAAGAAAATGTCCCGCTGATACACCACGCTCGTGATGTTCACCGTGGCCATGCGGTTGGCCTTGTAGATATCGATGTTGTTCTGCTCGTCGGGCAGATACCCTTCGCCGTGCGCCGTCACCGGATCGGCCCACAGGTGCGTGCTGGTGGCCAGCGGCATCAGCACGCGCCGCAGATTCCAGTCCGAACGCTCGATCAGAAACCAGAATCCGGCGACGATCAGCAGCGTCCCCACCAGCGAGCGTAGTCTCATTCCGCCAGTTTCCTCAATTCCTTGTACACTTCTTTAGTTTGCCGCAGCGTGTCGTCCTTCGTTCCATCCGTGTCGATCACGTAATCGGCGAACCGCAGTTTGGCCTCGAGCGGCATCTGCGTCGCGATCCGCGCCATCACATCCGCCTGAACCGCGCCCGGCCGCTGCATCGCGCGCTCCATCTGGCTCTCTTTCGAGCACTTCACCACCACAATCTTCTGCACTTCCCTGTACGCGCCGGATTCGATCAGAATCGCCGCCACGTAGATAATCACCGCGCGCGGGCTCTGCTCCCGTATATCTTCGAAAATCTGCCGCGCCCGCGCCCGTACCGCCGGATGCACAATGTTGTTCAGCTTTGAAAGCGCCGCCGGGTCCGTGAACACGCGCCGCGCCAGCGTTGCGCGGTCGATGTTTCCTTCTTCATCCACAATGTCGCGCCCGAAAATCTGCACCACGTTATGGAACGCGCCGCCGCCGGGCCGCATCACTTCGCGCCCCAGGTCGTCCGCTTCCACGATGTGGCATCCCAGATCGCCGAACGCCTCGGCGACAAAGCTCTTGCCGCACGCCATCCCGCCCGTCAGGCCCGCGATCAGCATAGGCCCGTTCGCCGTTCGGCCGATTCGATGGTATTCCGCATCAGCATCGCGATCGTCAGCGGCCCCACGCCGCCCGGCACCGGCGTATAGGCCGAACTCACCCGCGCCATATCCTGCGGATTCACGTCGCCCACCAGCAGCGAGCCGCGTTTCTCGAAATCGGCCAGCCGCGCATCGGAAAAAATCCGCTCGGCCTCGCCGCGGTCCGTCACCCGATTCATCCCCACGTCGATCACCACCGCGCCCGCCCGCATGAAGTCGGCCGTAATCATCGCCGCCCGTCCGATCGCCGCCACCAGAATGTCCGCCGTGCGGCAGACGCCCGGCAGATCGTGCGTGCGCGAATGGCAGATCGTCACCGTCGCGTTTTCCTGCAGCAGCAGCATCGACATCGGCTTGCCCACGATGTTGCTTCGCCCCACCACCACGGCATGCCTGCCCGCCATCGGAATCTGGTAGCGCTTCAGCAGTTCGATAATCCCTGCCGGAGTGCACGGCCGCAGCCCCGGCCGCCCCGTCGCCAGCAGCCCGACATTGCACGGATGGAACCCGTCCACATCCTTCTCCGGCGCCACCGCCAGCAGGATGCGCGCTTCATCGATCTGTTTCGGCAGCGGCAGCTGCACCAGAATGCCGTCGATCTCCGGACGCTCGTTCAGTTCGCGCACGATCGCCAGCAGCTGATCCGTCGAAATGTTCGCGGGCGGCGCGATGGTTTCGTTGTAGATCCCGAGTTCGCCCGCCGTTTTCGTCTTGCTGCGAACGTACACCTGCGACGCCGGATTCTCGCCCACCAGAACCACGGCCAGCCCCGGCGGCCGCCCCGCATGGTCGATCACGCGATCCACGCGCGGGCGGCACTCGGCTTTGATCTCGTCGCGTACGCGATTGCCATCGAGGATTTGCGGCACGAATTTCAGATTAACCAACTGACCCGGCTGAAGAAAACAGCGCCGCTTCCGGATGCGCCAATGGTGGAATCTACGGTCGCGTTCGCAGAGAAAACTCAGCGGGCCAGGTTTGCGATGAGCAGCAGGTGCGCAACAAACGGCAATTGCCGTGCTCCGCGAGTTGCACGAAAATGCCTCCGAAGCCACGGAAATCCTGGAATACTCGGCCACAGACCGAGGACGAGTTCTTCGCCGCGCTGAATCGCATCGCGCTTCCCGGCGGGAGCCAGCGAAAATTTCTCCGGGCGCACAGGGTATGACCGTCGCCGGTCACCTTCCCGCGATATCCTGGAACGGATGAGCGCGATTACCATCGACCGCGTCGTTCCCGTGCTGCGCATGTTCGATGTCGCAAAAGCGCGCGAGTTCTACATCGACTGGCTCGGCTTCAAAATCGACTGGGAACACCGGTTCGACGACAACGCGCCTCTCTATATGCAGGTGTCGCTCGGCGACCTGATCTTCCATCTCAGCGAACATCACGGCGATGGTTCGCCCGGCGCCACGGTTCGCGTCAACGTGCGCGGACTCGAAGCCTGGAACCGGGAACTCCTCGCGAAGCGCTATAAGTACATGCGGCCCGGCATCGAGGAGCAACCCTGGAAGTGGAAAGAGATGGGCGTCATCGATCCCTGCGGCAATCGAATTCTGTTCTGTGAGGAAATGAAAAGCTGATGGCAAATAAATTTGCGCTCGTCACGGGCGCGGGCAGCGGTATCGGGCGCGCCTCCGCGCTCGCTCTTCATGCCGCGGGATGGTCCGTCGCGCTGGCCGGCCGCCGCGAAGCCGAACTCGAGGAAACAGCCCATCGCGCCGGCGCAAACGGGGGAAAAATGCTCCCCGTCGCCGCCGACGTCAGCCAGCCCGGGAACGTCAAGGCGCTCTTCGCAAAAGTCTCGCGCGAATTCGGACGCCTCGATCTTCTCTTCAACAACGCCGGCACCGGCGCGCCCGGCATCCCCATGGAAGACCTCACCTTCGACCAGTGGATGAAGGTCGTCGGCGTCAACCTCAACGGTCCGTTCCTCTGCGCGCAGGAAGCCATCCGCATCATGAAGGCGCAATCCCCGCGCGGCGGCCGCATCATCAACAACGGCTCCATCTCCGCGCACGCCCCGCGCCCGAATTCCGCGCCCTACACCGCCACCAAGCACGCCATCACGGGCCTCACGAAATCCCTCGCGCTCGATGGCCGCCCCTTCGACATCACCTGCGGCCAGATCGATATCGGCAATGCCGCCACCGAGATGACCGAGCGCATGTCCGGCGGCGTCCCGCAGGCCAACGGAACCATGATGCCCGAGCCACGCATGGACGTAAAATGCGTCGCCGACGCCGTCGTCTACATGGCCTCTCTGCCGCTCGACGCCAACGTCCTCTTCATGACCGTCATGGCCACGAAGATGCCCTTCGTCGGCCGCGGCTGATCTAGCGCCCGAATCGAAACTGCATAATCGCCAGCATCGCGAACCCGAGCGCCACCACAATGCGCAGCACCACGCCCCAGAGCCTTGCGCCCTGCAGCGAATTCACGATCGCCAGCAGCAGAAACCCCACCCCGATGCTCAGGTACCACCAGCCCCAGTGTCTCGATTGAAAGCCGCGCACTTGAACTATTTTCGAATCACGCCCTCACCGGAATCGCATCCAGCGCCTCCGGGTTCGCCACGGTTGACACATCGCCGGCCGCTTCCCCCAGATAACGCCGGCGAATCAGCCTCCGCACGATCTTTCCGCTCTGCGTCTTCGGCAGCTCCGTAACCAGCTCCACCGCCGCCGGACGGAACGCCGATCCCATCGATTTCGCCACGTAATCCGCCAGCTCCGCCGCCGTCGCCCCGCAGCCCGCCTTCAGCACCGCGAAGCACACGATCGCCTCGCCCTTGATCTCATCCGGCACGCCGATCACCGCCGCTTCCGATACGCACGCGTGTTCCATCAGCGCATCTTCAATCTCCGCCGGACCCACCTTGCGCCCCGCCACGTTCATCGATTCATCCGCGCGCCCGTGCAGAAACCAGTGCCCGTCTTCGTCCACCGAAGCCCAGTCGCCATGATTCCACCATCCCGGCCACCGCGACCAGTACGTCTCCACATACCGCTCCGGCGCGTTCCAGATGCCGCGCGTCATCGAAGGCCCCGGCTTTTTGCACACCAGATAACCCATCCCGCCGCGCACCGGCTCCCCCGCATCGTCCACCACATCCGCCGCCATTCCCGGCGCCGGGCCGCCGAGCGAACACGGCTTCAGCGGCTGCACCGGCAGCGGCTGCAGAAAGCACCCGATAATCTCCGTGCCGCCCGAAATGTTGATGATCGGGCATCTCCGTTTCCCCACCTTCTCGAAAAACCACCACCACGAAGATTCATCCCACGGCTCGCCGGTCGATCCCAGAATCCGCAGCCGCCGCATCGCGAACCGCTCCGGATCGCTCGTACGCATCAGCATCCGCACCGCGGTCGGCGATACCCCGAACGTCGTCACCCCGCGCCGCTCCACCATCTCCCACAGCCGGTTCGGCTCCGGAAAATCCGGCGCCCCGTCATACAGGAAAATCGTCCCGCCGAAATGATGATTGCCGACGATCGTCCACGGCCCCATCATCCAGCCGATGTCCGTCAGCCAGAAGAAAACGTCGTCGTCCCGGTGGTCGAACCCCAGCCAGATTTCCTTCGCCGTCTGCACCAGCGCGCCCGAATGCGTGTGGACCGTGCCCTTCGGCTTGCCCGTGGTGCCGGACGTGTAGAGCAGCATCGCCGTCGTCTCGGAATCGAGCGCCGCGCTCGCGCACGTATCCGGCTGCTCCGCGAGGCCACGCCACCACTCCCCATCGCGCACCGCCAGCACGCGCGCCTTCGTCCCCGCCTTCTCCACCGCTTCTGCGATCTTCGGCGCCAGCGCCATCCGTTTGCCCCGCCGTTCGAGCGACGTCGCCGTAAACACCACCGGCGCGCCCGAATCCTCCAGCCGCGACGCAATCGCCCCCACGCCGAACCCCGCGAAAATTGGCGCCGCGATCAGCCCCAGCTTGAAGCACGCGTAGAGAATCTCCACGATCTCCGGCCACATCGGCATCGCCAGCGCCACGCGGTCGCCCCGTTCGAGCCCCAGCTCCCGCAGCGCATTCGCCAGCCGGTTCGTCCGCCGCGCCAGTTCCCCGAACGTGATTTCGCCCGCCGCGCCGTTCTCGGATTCGTACTTGATCGCCACCCGCTCCGGCGTCCGTTCCGCATGCCGGTCCAGACAGTTGTACGCGATGTTCAGCCGTCCGCCTTCAAACCACCGCGCCCACTCCGGGCCGCGCGAATCGTCGAGCACCCGCGAATACGGCTCGAACCATTCCACGCCCATCGCCCGCGAAACCGCATCCCAGAACGCCTCCGGCTGCTCGCAGGACCACGTGAGAAACGCCTCGCGGTCTTCAAACCCGAGCGACTGCATGAACCGCCAGACATTGGTCTGCTCAATCTGCTCGCGAGTCGGTTCCCAGGCCCATTTGCCGGCGGCGTCCATACGATCAAAAGCATAGCGGGGCTTCGCTCCACGCCGAAACCCGGCGCGCCTTCACGCCACCCGGAACTGCCGGATCGCCTCTTCGTCCAGCTCGATCCCCAGCCCCGGCGCATTCGGAATCGTCAGAAATCCACCATCCGCCCGCAGCTTCTGCTTCGTCACGGATTCCCGCAGATTCGTCTCTTCCTCCGCCACGAACTCGCAGATCAGCGCATTCGGAATACTGTTGAGCCAGTGCAGCGCCGCCGTCACGTTGATGTACGTCGTGAACCCGTGGTTCGCCACCGGCAGCCCGCGGTCCCACGCCAGCGCCGCAATCTTCATTGCTTCCGTGAACCCGCCGCAGCGCGTCAGATCCACCTGCACCACATCCACGCGCCCGCGGTCCATCAGCTCGATAAACGATTGCCGCCCGGATTCCTCTTCCCCCGCCGCAATCCGCACATCCGTCGCCTCCGCCAGTTTGCGGTAGCCGTCATAATCGTCCGGCCGCAGCGGCTCCTCCAGCCAGTAAATCCCGTAATGCGAAAACGCCTTCGCCCGCTGCAGCGCCGTCTTCGAATCCCACACGAGCCCCGCGTCGATCAGCAGCATCCCGTCCCCGCGCAGCCCCTTGCGCGCCTCGCGCACCAGCGCCACATCCGTTTTCTCGTCCTGTCCCATCGGGTCCCAGCCGAACTTCACCGCGTCGAAACCCTGGTCGCGATAGCGCCGCGCCAGCTCGCCCGTCTTCTCCGGCGTTTCGCCGAACAGCGAACTCGCATAGCAGTGGATCTTCTTGTGAAACCCGCCGCCCAGCAGCTTCCACACAGGCTGCCCCAGCGCTTTCCCCTTGATGTCCCACAGCGCGATGTCGATGCCGCTGATCGCGTGAAAGCCCGCCCCGCGCCGTCCCCCGTAGATATTCGCGCGATACATCTTGTGCCACAGCCGCTCCGTCTCGAAAGGATCTTCGCCGATAATCGCCTGCGCCAGTCCCGTCGCCGTCGTGTGCGAAAACGGCCCGTCGATCGCGCCCTTCACCGCCATCGGATTCGAGTCCACCTCGCCGATCCCCGTAATCCCCGCATCCGTTTCCACCCGGATAATCAGCGCATCCTGGCCGCTGTCGCAAAGCTCCTTTACGTTCTTTTGTCGAAGATAAATGGTTTCGACTTTCGTGATCTTCATGGGAAGGAAAATCCTATCAGGCCGCGCCCCGCGCCTGTCA
Organism: Bryobacterales bacterium; assembly: GCA_027450225.1. GTDB lineage: Bacteria > Acidobacteriota > Terriglobia > Bryobacterales > Bryobacteraceae > BOG-234. Next base: position 33,608 of record DAIDJK010000129.1, read on the forward strand.
CTGTGCGAACACCGGCAGCGTGGCGCGTCTTCGCGCCAAAGCGTACTTCTGCCACCGCCGTCCCGTGCGCCAGAGCACGGGCGCTGCAAGTTTTGGTCCCCCGGGAGGATGGATTGCTACATTCTCAGCGGAGGTAATTCCCAGTGACACCGACCACTACTGATACAAGCCCCGCCAGACCGGCAAGCATCGTCGCCCTTCTGGCGGGTATCTGGCTTTTTGTATCCCCGTGGGTCTACGGAGCCGCTGCCTCGCCGAATGCATGGAACAGCTGGATCGTTGGCGCGTTGATCTTCATCTTCGCCGCCACTCGCCTCAACCGACCGCTCCTCGCCGGCGTCAGCTGGCTCAACGTGATCCTCGCGATCTGGACCTTCGTTTCCCCGTGGGTCTATGGTTACATCGGAAACACAGGCAGATTCATTAACAGCCTCTGTGTAGCCGTCATCGTGTTCGTAGCCGCCATGATCAGCGCCAATGCGCTCCCTCACGCCGGTATGCCGCGCCATCGGCACGTCTAGCCCGGTGATGCTCTCTCCGGGCCGGCGCAGCTTCTCTCCATCAGTCCGGCCCGGAGAGAACCTTCCGTCCACTCCTTCTTCCATGACCACCGCCGACTGGACCTTCCTCCGCCGCGTCCTCATCGTCCTCGTCCTGCTCGGCGCCGCCGCGCTGCTCTGTTACACCGCCCGTCTCCTGCTCCTCGTCTTCGCCGGCGTGCTCGGCGCCATCCTCATCCACTCCGCCGTCAGCTGGGTGTGCGGCAGGCTGCATCGCAGTTACCGTTTCTGTTACCTCATCGTCCTCAGCGCCGCCGCCGCCGTCGTCGGCTCCGCCTGCTGGTTCCTCGTGCCGCGCGTCATCGTGCAGTTGAGCCAGCTCGGCTCCGCCATTCCCAGAGGCGCCGAAGGCCTTCAGAACTGGCTCGATTCCACCGGCGCCGGCCGCATCCTCGCCGGGCACTCGTCGGTCGTCCTCAGCGGCATCGCGTCAAAACTCAGCGCCTATGGCTTTGACGCTCTCGATGCCCTCGTCGCGCTCGCCATCGCCGTCGTTCTCAGCGCCTATCTCGCCGCCACCCCGGAAGATTACGAACAGGGCGCGCTCAGCCTCATCCCCGCCGCCTGGCGCCGCCGAGCCGCTTCCATCTTCAGCGATGTCGCCCGCACCATGGGCTGGTGGATGATCGGCCAGCTCATTCCCATGACGGTCCTTGGCATCGTCAGCCTCATCGGTCTCCTCATCATCGGCGTGCCGCTCGCCATCACTATGGGCCTGTGCACCGGCCTCATGATCTTCATCCCCTTCGTCGGCGCCATCATCGCCTTCATCGTCACCACCCTCGTCGCCATCTCGAGCGACCCCCATAAAGTGCCGCTCGTCGCCGTCGTCTTCGTCATCATCCACGTGCTCGAAGGCTACATCCTCACGCCGCTCGTGCAGAAGCGCGCCGTGCATCTGCCGCCCGCGCTCACCATCTTTGCCCAGGTCCTCATGACGGCGCTGTTCGGTTTCCTCGGCCTCGTGCTCGCCACTCCGGCCGCTGCCGGAGCTCTCGTCCTCGTCAAGCGCATGTATCTCGACGAAGCCGTCGAAAGTCCCGGTCTGTGAATTGCTTCACGCCCCCGCGCATTCTTCGCCCCGGACCTGCCTTACCTCATACAGGAACCAGAAGTGCAGTACTCACTCCGGGGAGGAAAAGCCAATGCCACGAGGAGCCGGCCCGAAACGCGAACGTGAGTACGAGGAGCTGTAGCGCCGCTTCAAACGCTCCGGCCGCTATGGCAACCGCGCCGAAGAGGTCGCCGCCCGCATCGTCAACAAGCAGCGCGCCCAGTACGGCGAAACCAAAGGCGAGAAGCAGAAGGACCGCGCAGGCAAATCGCCGGATCGCAATCTGCCCATCAGCGGCTATCAGCACCTCACCATCGCGCAGATCAAAACCAAAATCGCCGGCCTGTCGAAGTCCGATCTCCGGAAAATCGAGACTTACGAGAAAGCTCACAAGAACCGCAAAGGCGTCATGCAGGTGATCGGAAAGCAGCGGTCCGGCCGCTAACCATGCGCGCGCGGGACTGGCTGGGCGCCGCACTCGGCTGCGCCGTGGTGCTCGCCTTTGCCATGCTGGTGGATGCCAAAGCTCCCGCCGTCGCCGCCACGGCGGACAGCATCATCGCGCAATCCGTCGCCGCCAACCGGCGCGACTGGGATGCCGACCCCGAATACTCCTACACCGAGACCGACAACAATGGCCAGGGCTCGAAAACCTGGCAGGTCACCATGCTTTTCGGTTCGCCGTACAAGCAGCTCATCCGCGTCAACGGCAAACCCGTTTCAGCGTCCGAGCAGCAGAGCCAGCAGCAGAAATTCGAGCAGGCCGTCGCCGAGCGCAAAGCCGAATCGCCCTCCGACACGCAAAAGCGCATCGCCGATTACGAAAAGGGCCGCCGCCGGGATCATCTCCTGATGGAGCAGCTCACCAAAGCCTTCAACTTCAAACTGCGCGGCGCGGGAACCATGAGCGGCCACAGCGTCTACATCCTGAGCGCCACCCCGAAACCCGGTTATCAGCCGCCCGTGATGGAAGCCCAGGTTCTCACCGGCATGCGCGGAACCCTGTGGATCGACCGCGCCACATCGCAATGGGTCCGCGTCCGCGCCGAAGTCATCTCACCGGTCAGCATCGAAGGTTTTCTCGCG
>DAIDJK010000130.1 GCA_027450225.1 Bryobacterales bacterium
AGGATGAGATACGGGCTCGTGGCGTGTTTCGCACTGCTGCTGGCGCTGGACGTGCCCGGCAGCGGCCAGATTTATCCGGGAGGATATCCAGGCGGCTACCCCGGCGGGTATCCAGGCGGCTACCCGGGAGGCTATCCGGGCGGCGGTTATCCCGGCGGCGGCATGGGGATTCCGATGCCGGGGGGCCGGCGCGGGCGATCGCAGCAGCCGACCGAGAACCTGACGGGCATGTTGCGCAGCCTGGCGAACAACGACATCGAGCTGGGCACCGACGACAAACGGGTTCTGAGCGTATCCGTCAACAACAAGACCAGGTATTTTCTGCCGAGCGGCGACAAAGGGCAGATGAACGACTTCGCGGCAGGCGACCACATCTCGATCGACGCGATCAAAGACCAGAACGGATATTACTACGGTACGCGCGTGACGCTGGTGGCGCGGGGTACGGCGGAGGATCGCGCGGCGGCGTCGCGGCCGATCGATCAGGGTTCGTCTTCTTCGGAATCAGGCAGGTCGGGCTCGCAATCGGCTTCGCCGCGTGACGAATCGAATTCGGGGGGCAGCGTGGCGGGCGATGACGACCGGCCGCGGCTGCGGCGTTCGCCTTCGAGCAGCAGCGGATCGGAGAGCGACAATTCCACGCAATCGACGGCTTCGAATTCGTCTCCGCAGCGGCCCTCGCCACCCGATCCGGACGACTCCGGTCCGCCGGTGCTGCGGCGCGGCTGGTCCGGCAGCAGCTCAGCCAGCTCTTCGGCGGGCAGCGGTTCGAGCGGTTCGCCAGCGCGGCCCTCGGTTACCGCGACGGACGTGAACGGCGTGACGCAGGCCCCGCCTCCGCCGCAGATCGCGAGCAACAGCGAGCCGGTTTCGGGGGGCTCGCTGCCGATGCCGCAGGACGCCTCGGGCGGCGATCAGGTGATCATGCAGGCCCGGCAGGCGGCGTTCAACTTTTCCGAAACGCTGCCGAATTACATCGTGAAGCAGTACACGACGCGTTATCAGACCGATTCGGCCACGGGGAACCACACTTCCTGGCAGGCGCTGGACACGGTGAGCGCGGACGTGGTTTGCTGCGACAAGGGCGCCGAGCACTACAAGAACATTGAGATCAACGGGCATCCGACCAACCAGCCGATCGAGAAGACGGGATCGTGGTCGGAGGGTGAGTTTTCGAGCATGCTGCAGGACGTGCTGCATCCGGCGACGAATGCGGATTTCTTCGGCAAGCGCTCCTCGACAATCGCCGGGCGTTCGGCCTGGCACTACGATTTCACGGTGGAGCAGCCGAATTCGCACTGGACCGTACAGGCGGAGACGCAATCGTACAAGCCGGCTTACAAAGGATCGATCTGGATCGACAAGCAGACGTTCCGGGTACTGCGGATCGAGATGCAGGCGCGCAATATGCCGAGCAGCTTTCCGCTGGACACGGTGGAATCGACGGTGGATTACGATTTCGTGCTGATCGGCGAGAACAAGTATCTGCTGCCGGTCCATTCCGAGGCGTTGAGCTGCGTGCGGGGCACGGCGGACTGCAGCCGGAACACGATCGATTTCCGCAATTACAAGAAGTTCGAAGCCGATACGTCGATAACGTTCGACTCCGACAAACAGTAATTCGCCGATCTGGCGCGATGGGGGTATAACCGGACGGACGCGGGACGAGCGGCGTGCGTCCGGGGGTCTGTTAGACTCACGACGCCGGTTCATGCGCACGACCAGACCAGGGAATCCCGTCCGATCGTTTTTCATCGCCGTAGCGGACGGTGGACTTGTGGCTGGCTCCTTCGTCGCGGCGGGTTACCTCACGCTGCCGGAAGACCCGCAGATATTCCTCCTGTACGAGGGCGGCGGGCAGCGCGTGGCGGCGCTGACGGGCATGATGGTGGCCGCGTTCTATGTGGCGGGGCTGTATGCGCCGCGCCCGGGGGCGAGCCGCATCTACCGGGCGCAGCAACTGAGCCTGGCGGCCGGCATTGCGCTGCTGTTCGAGGCGTTCCTCTCGTGGGTAGCGCCGGACGCCATTCTGCCGCGGAATCTGACGATCATGGGCATCGCGATGGCGACGTGCGCGCTGCTGGTGTGGCGCACGCTGCTCGACGCGGCGCTGCGGCGGTTCTCGGGGCCGGGAACGATTCTGCTGCTGGGGGGCGGAGCGACGCTGCAGGAGATTGCCGAGTATGCGGCGACGCATCCCGAGGCCAATCTGGCGGTTGCGGGATCGCTGGCTTCAGACCCGGCGAGCGCCGTAGCGCCCATTCTGGGCAAGCCTGAAGACCTGCAAGCCGTTTACAGAGACACGAGACCCGATCTGATTGTGGCGGGAACGGATGCGAGCCGCCGGCAGTTCCGGATCGCGGATCTGATCGATTTAAGGTTTTCCGGGGCGGCGATCCGCGAGGCCGGGGCAGCGTGCGAACTGGTGTGCCATCGCGTGTCGGCGCGCGATCTGCCACCCTGGCGCGTCCTGTTCACGACGGATTTCGAGCCGCGGAGCGGCCAGATCGTGATCCCCGTGGCGGACCGGATTATTTCCGGCCTGCTTCTGGTGGTGGGGGCTCCGGTGGCGCTGGGATGGGCGCTGCTGCTGGCCGTTTCGGGCAATCAAGTGATGCTGCGGGAGAAATGCGCCGGCTTCCGCGGCGCTTTGTTCACCAGCCGGCACTTCGGGATGCCGGAATGGGGAGCGCTGACCGAAGCGGCGCTGGCGATCCGGCTGGACCGTTATCCGGATCTGTGGAACGTGCTGGCCGGCAGAATGTCGATGGTGGGGCCGCGGCCGATCCGGGTGGAAGAGGATCGGGATCTGATGCGCTCGATTCCGGTTTATGAATACCGGCGGAACGTGAAGCCCGGCATCGCAAGCTGGGCGCATTTGCACGCCGAGATGCGCAGGCCGGCGCCGGATGCACTGCGAGAGGTGGAGTACGACCTTTATTACGTGCGCTACCAGTCGCCGACGCTGTATGCGTTTGTGCTGCTTCACGGGTTCCGGCCGCGGATGAGCTGAAGCGCGCGGAGAAACGATCGATTCCGAATTTATACTGGAAATTAACCGCGATGGGCCAGACGATCACCAGTCCGCAGATCGAAATCGAGCGGGAGAACCAGGAGACGCCGCTCTACCGGGTGGTGCTGCTGGACGATGACGATCATACGTACGACTATGTGATCGAAATGCTGCAGAGGATTTTCATTTTCACGGCGGAAGAGGCGCTGCGGCACGCCCAGGAAGTGGATGCGAGCGGGCGGACGGTGCTGATCACGTGCGAACTGTCCGAGGCGGAATTCGCGCGGGATCAGATACACGCTTACGGTCCGGATTATCGGCTGCCGCGGTCGAAAGGCTCGATGTCGGCGATCATCGAACCGACGGGCTGCGCGAAGAACTGACTGGCCGGAAGCGAGGCTCCCGGGCGCGGAGCGGCCCAAAAAAGGCCGGAAAACGGCTGATCTCGCGGTACTATATTAGGGTGAAATTTAGTACCGCCTTTCTTGCTTTACTCGCAATTCCGGGGTTCGCGCAGACCACGTCCATGCCTGTTGCGCCTGCCCCGCATGCGGCCCAGGGGAGTGCGCCGGCCCAGCTTTCGCCGAACGCTCCACCGTCCCTGATGGACCCGAACCGGGTGGTCCTGACGATAGGCGACATCAAGCTGACCGCAGCCGATTACGAGCGGCTGGTAGCCGCGCTTCCGCAACAGTATCAGGCTTACGCGAAGGGGCCCGGCAAGCGGGCGTTCGCCGAGAATCTGGTGCAGATGAAACTGCTCTCGAACGAGGCGGTGAAACAGAATCTGGACAAATCGCCGGAGGTACAGGACGAGCTGAAGTTCCAGCGGGACGACCTGCTGGCGCGCGCCATGTTCACACACTATCAGGAGACGGCGAAGGTGGACGACGCAGCCGTGCAGCAGTATTATGCGTCACACCAGGGCGAATTCGAGTCCGTGAAGGCGAGCCATATTCTGGTTCGCGTGAAGGGCGCGCCGATGCCCGCGCCGGCCGGGAAACCGGAACTGACCGATGAGCAGGCGCTCGCCAAGGCGCAGGACATCCGCAAGCGTCTGCTGGCGGGCGAGGATTTCGCGAAGCTGGCGAAAGAGGAATCCGACGATACCGGGTCCGGCCTGAATGGCGGATCGCTGGGCGAATTCCACCGGGGCCAGATGGTGCCGCCGTTCGAGCAGGCCGCGTTTGCGCTGAAGCCGGGCGAGATCAGCGAGCCGGTGAAGACGCCTTTCGGCTACCACATCATCAAGGTGGAAACCCACACGACGAGGCCGCTGGCCGAAGTGAAGCCGGAGATCGAAAAGAAGCTGCGTCCGGAAATTGCCCGCAAGCAGCTGGAAGCGCTGCGGGCGCAGACGAACGTGACGTTCGACGACGCGTTCTTCGGACCCGCGCAGCAGCCCGCCGCTCCGCTCGCCAAGTAAGGTCGCCAGGTAAGAGGGCGACGCCATTTTACCGCTGAACGCGAACTTTCGGGCGCGTTCAGCGGTATATTGAATTGCCATGAACTTCGACGCCCTCCTGAATCCTGGCGTACTGATCTTTCTGATCCCGATACTGGCGGTCACCGGGTGGATCGTGACCGTGATCGCGAAGCACCGCGAGCGTATGGCGATGATCGAGCACGGAATCGATCCCGATACGAGAACACCGGTTTCAGCGCCGCTGCCGCAGAATTCCGCCATGCGCCGCTAACCGGGGATTTTTGTGTTCGAAGCGCTGTTCGACCCCCCGGTACTCGCGCTGCTGATCCCGGTGCTCGTGATCGTAGCCATAATCGTGCGGATGATCCTGCGTCACCGCGAGCGGATGGCCATCATCGAGCAGGGACTCGATCCGGATTTGCGGGCGAGAGAGCGGCGATAGGGCGGATTTGGCTGGGAGGCAGGGATTCGAACCCCGATACGCAGATCCAGAGTCTGCAGTCTTACCGTTAGACGACCTCCCAGCAGGGAAGGGCCAAACGCCATTCTAGCGCGGCGGTCTTCGCGAGCACGCGCCAGAGGCGAGAGCATTCCGCCGCGCTAATGTTTGCGCGCGACGAGGGCGTAATCGAGCGAGCCGAAGAAGCGATTCCGGAAGTGTTCGGGCAGTTCCGCGATCTCCGGAAACAGGTCCACGGCCGGTGAAAGCAGACGCTTCTCGATTTCGCTGAGGCCAGCCTCCATCATATAGAACTCGAGCAGATCCGGCGGCACGGGGCGGGTGTGCGTGGGGTCGAGATAGAAGAAGCTGGCGAAGATGGCGAGGCATTCCGGATTGGGCGTTTCGATGGCGATGACGCCGCCGCGAGCGAGCTTTTGCGCGCACAGCGAGATCATGCGGGGCAGCAGCAGCGGATCGAGATGCTCCACCACCTGGGAGCAGAAGATGCCGTCGAATTCGCTCTGAGGCGCGGCCTCGAGAAACGGAAAGAGGTTCGCCACTTCGGCGTCGAGACCCTTTTCGCGGCACTCGGCAACGGACTCGGCGCTCAGGTCGATACCCTTCGCCGGGATGCCCATGTCGCGCATCAGGGAGAGGAACTCGCCGCGGCCGCAGCCGATATCGAGCACGTGGGCGCGCCCTTCGAAAAGAGGGCGATACAATTCCGCCGCTTTTCTGACGCTTTCTTCCGGGCCCCGGAAACGCTCAGCAAACCGGGAGTAATCGAGCGGGAGCGCATGTGGCGAGTCGTCAAGGGCCGGATTGGGGATGGCCGGACTGGGCGAAGGCGCGATATACCGGCCGAGCCGCTGCCGGATGAGCCGCAATTCGGTATGGATGAGGCGGTCGAGTTGCCATCGCAGCTTTTCGCCGGATTTCTCCATATCCGCCCAGAGCCGCTTCTGGATATCCAGGCTGGCGCGGTCGAGTGCGCCGAGAAAATCGGCGTGCTGGGATCGCACCAGATCCCGGAAGCCGGATTCGATCTGCGTCACACGATGCTGGAAGGCACCCTGCAGTTCGGCCACGCTGCGAAGGTGGCGAATCTCGCTGGTAGTGATTCGCTGCTCCTGTCCGGCGCGCCACTCGTTCCAGTGCGCCCGCATGTCCGCGGATTCCTGTTCGAGCGCGGCGAGACGCGAGCTCATCTGGCCGACGATGTCCTGCAGCGCATTATTCTGCTCGGCGGCGGCTTCGAGAAGGGCCTCGATGGCGGCCACGGTTTCGCGATTGAAGACGACCTGATCGCGGACAAACCAGCCGAGCGAGCGCGCGATGAGTTTCTTCACCGCCTGGATGGCCTGATTGACGGCGCCGCCGGCGCGCGGATTGACGGAGCCAATGGCGGCAATTTTCGCCTGCGCCGCGTCCCGGGCGTGCACGACGGGCATGAGATCCGGGATGGTGATGTGCGGAGCAGGCGATTCGCCGGCGGGAGCGCCCGCATGACGCGCTCTTACGCGCTCGCGCACCGCCCGGATGATTTCGCGGAGTTCTTCTATTCGCTGCGCATCGCGATCCGGCTCAGGACTCACGCCGGCCGCCCCGGCCGCCCGATCCGGCCGCGGATTTTTCGTACGTTGCGGTCATGCGGGAACCGAGCCCGCCGCGCGGCGCGAAATCTCCTGTGACTGTGATGCGCTTTGGCTTGCACGCCTTCACGATATCCCGCAGGAAGCAGTTGACGACATTTTCCTGGAAAATGCCGAGATCGCGGTAAGCGAGCGTGTACATCTTGAGCGACTTCAACTCGAGACAGAGCTTGTCGGGAACGTAGCTGATGGTGATGACGCCGAAATCGGGCAGTCCGGTCTTCGGGCAGACGGAGGTGAATTCGGGGATCTCGATTTCGATCTGGTAATCGGGAAACTGATTGGGCCAGGTCTCGATGCCGGGCAGCTTCGCATCGATTCCCGCGGCCGCGTGCTGGTCTGTGTATTGGCGTTTCATTTCACGATCGCGGTGGCGGCTGCGGGGTTCGAGAGTTCTTTGGCGAGAAGATCGAGGAAAAGGCCGACGTCGGTGACTACGCCGACCGCCTGGCCGGTGCCGCGGTCGCTCACCTTGGTGGCGACGGCGGGGTTGATATCCACGCACACGATTTTCACCCAGCTCGGCAGCATGTTGCCGGTGGCGATCGAGTGCAGCATGGAGCCGAGGCAGAGAACCAGGCCCGCGGGCTTGAGCAGCGCGGCGTAGGCGTCCTGAGCGGCGTTCATATCGGTAATGGTTTCAGGCAGTGGACCATCGTCGCGCAGGCTGCCGGCGAGAACGAACGGAATATCGTGCTTCACGCACTCGTACATGACGCCGGATTTGAGTCTGCCACTTTCGACCGCGCCGCGGATGCCGCCGGCATGATAAACGGCGTTGATGGCGCGCATGTGATTGCGATGGCCGTGCTCGGCCTGGCGGCCATCCTCGACGCGGATGCCGAGCGAGGTGCCGAAAAGCGCGGATTCGATATCGTGCACGCCGAGCGCATTGCCGCTGAGGAGCGCGTCGATCCAGCCGGCGCGAATGAGACGCGCCAGCCCGTTGTTGCCGCCGGTGTGGACGACGACGGGGCCGGCGACGGCGACGATGGTCTTGCCCTGCTCGTGCGTCTGGCGGGCGAGAGCGGCGGTCTGGCGGACGGCGGTTTCGACCTGGCGCTCGGAGGAGATTTCGTTCGACATGAAGGCGAACGCGAGGCGGTCGCGCTCCTTCGATTCGGGCTCGACGCGAATGCCGCGCATGCCGGTGACGACCATATCTCCGGCCTTCAGGTCGCGCAGGCGCCGGCAAAAAGCCTCGCGGCCCGACGCCTCGTCGCCCGTCACCACGATCATGGCGTCCATGCGCTGGTTCCTGACTTCGACCCATTCGCCGCCGATCCGCACGAAAGTCTTATGGTTGCTGGTGGAGTAGAAATCCTCCGGCGCGCATCGATCGCGATCGACCGGCTTCAGGATGGCGTCTCCCGTATCGAGGGGAGAGCAGCCGAACTCGAGCAGCTGGGCGAGAAGATGCTCCATCTCCTTGCGGCCCGGCGTTTCGATGCGCAGCCGGAGATAGGAAGGATCGCTGTTGGTGCGCCCGATGCGGAACTGCTCGACTTCGAAGCGTCCGCGGGATTCGACGACCTTGTCGAAGATCTGCTCCATCACGTGCGAGTCGATCAGGTGGCCCTGCGCCTCGACGACTTCTTCAAATGCCATGGAAATACCAGCATACGGGACCGGATGCGGCGCGCGCGAGAGCGCGGAACGGAGCGAGGCGCGTTCCGATTCGGCGCGGTTCGCAAAAAACCGCGAAAAGCGGCCTGTTTTCGCATTTTTCCGCTTTACAACGTTTCGCCCGTTCCGTATGATTGTAACGACCCGCGAACATTCAGGTGCTTCGGAACCCAATAAATACAGGGCTTTCGTGCATGTCTGACGGATTCGCAAATCGGAAACAGGAGGTTGGATGGCCACTCAGAGAATGACGCAGACCCAGTTGGTTCGCTCCCTCGCCGAGGCGGGCGAAGTCTCGAACAAGCAGGCTCGCTCGATAATCGATCACCTCGGCAGTCTTGCGGTCAGCGAAGTAAAGAAGAACGGGGTCTTCGTTTTGCCGGGCATCGGCAGGCTTGTCCGCGTCGAGCGCAAAGCGCGCATGGGGCGTAACCCCGCGACCGGCGAGTCGATCAAGATCCCGGCGAAGAAGGTGGTAAAGTTCCGCGTCGCGAAAGCGGCGAAGGACGCGATCGTTCCGCCGAAGAAGAAATAGTAAAAGCCGGCCGGCGGCAAACGGCCCGATCGAAAAGCAGAAACCCCGCGGGAGCCGTTGAAGGTCCCGCGGGGTTTCGTGTTTTCAGAAAGAGTCTCTCTGAGTCTCTGGGGAGAAGCCGTGTGTCCGCCCTGCTTGCCGGCGGCCAGTGAAGCCTTAGACCTGCTTCTTCGTCTCTGCCGAGGGCTCTTCGTCGGTCTTGATCGCCTGCTTGAAGTTTTTGATTCCTTCGCCCAGACCCTTGGCCACTTCCGGGATTTTCTTGCCGCCGAACAGCAATACCGCAACTCCCAGCACAACCAGGAGCTCGGTTCCGGAAAGGCCGCCCAGACCGGCGGTTTCAAAGCTTTGCGGATACATTACGGCCACCTTTCAATAGATATTGTAAGGGTCGCGTCACGGAGCGTCAACGAAGGAGCGCGACAGGACCCGCGGCCGGGCCGCTGGAAGGCGCCGGCAAACCGCTGGAATATCAGATCCCGCTGGGCCGCACGGTGAACGTTTCCCGCCACTCCGCGCCCGGCGCAACGCTCTGCAACTGCGGGTATTTCCCCTCGTGCGCGAGGTTGACGCCATTGGTGATGGCGGCCATCGGCTCGAAGCAGATGAACTGGGCGTTTGGCGGAGCGTAAACCACGCCCACCTGGAATTTCGGTCCGTAGACGACTTCGATCTTCCGGCCGCCGCCTTCCACCGAAAACACCGCGTTGCCGTCCGGGCCGCGAACCAGATCGGTGTAGCCATTGTCGAAAGTGTGATCGCTGAGGGTGATCTGCTGGGGAAGATCGAAATCCCGGAGTTCGCCGGTGGCGACCAGATGCGCGTCCGTCTCGATGCTCTTGCGCGCCGGGATGTGCGCCGTCCATTGATTGCGCGGCACATCAGGAATCGCGAAATAGGGATGGAAGCCGATGGAGACCGGCATAGGCTCATCGCTCAGATTGCGGATGGCCGTGGTCACCTGGAGTTCGCCGTTCGAGACCCGGTAGGTGAGTTCGTATTCATGGGCGAACGGCCATTCGGCCATCAGTTCCGGCTGCTTCCAGAATTCGAGCTTCGCGGTCATTTGCGCGCCGGAATCGTCGGCGACGACCTTTTCGACCTTCCAGAGATTCGAAGTGGTGAGCAGGCCATGGATCGAGATGCCGTTCTGATCGATGCGCATGACGCCGAGATCGGGATTGAATTTATAGTGCTTGTCGTTTGCCCAGAAACCCGAGCCAGCCATGCGGTTCGCCCAGGGGGCAAGGAAAGGAATGCCGTTCAGGCCGCGGCTGGAGGCCAGCGCGCCGGGATCGGGCAAAGGGAAGTAGAGAATGTTCTTCCCATGCACCTTCATTTCGTAGGCGCGCATGCCGAGGGATGGCGCTATCGAGACTTCCACGCCTCGTTGTCCATCCACAAGGCGGACAATTTCCACGCCGTGTTCATTGGCTCTTTCAGCCTGATATCCGGGAGCGGCGAAGGCCATCATGGTGAGCGTGAGAAAAGACGTGAGCAGAAGCAGGCAGCGTTTCATCAACGCCTATATTACTTGTATCGCGCTAGTTGGCGGGCTTGCCCTGCGCCTCCGCGGCTTCGTCGTGAAGATCCACGCGCGTCTCCTGCTGGCAACAGACGCAGCGGCCGGGCGTGTAATAGCGAATGGAACAGACATCGCAATAGTAGGTGACCAGCAGTTCCTTTCCGTTCTTCACGGCGTATATGGGCTTACGGAAAAATGGATCGAGCTGGAAGTGGGTGGCGTCGATCAGGTGGCCGTGCAGCGCGATGTCGAGCGGCGCAAGACGGGGATCGTGGAGCACCATGTCGGAATCCTTGTCCGCTTTGATCTCGATCTTCACTGAGCCGGTATCGAGCGAAACGGGACCGCTCTGCGGCTGCAGGAGCCTGCCGCGGATTTCATTTGGGCCGGCGGCGACGGTGGAGTTCGCGGCAGCGCCGAACGCCGGAAGCGCAAGCGCAAAGCCGAGGATTGCAACGATCGCCCGCATACATCCAAGTTTAATGCCCGGGCGCGCGTTTCCGATGGGAAAATGAAAGTTCGGCATGAGGTATTTACTGGCGCTGCTCGCCCTTTCTACGGCCCTGCACGCTGCTTCGAACCCCACGATCGAATCGCTGGTGGCTCAGGGTTTCGACGCTTATTACAATCTCGATTATCCGGAATCCATCGCGGATCTGGAAAAAGCGCTGGCGCTCGATCCGCGCGATCCGGAACTGCACAGTTACCTGGCGCAGGCGCTGCTTTACAGCGAACTCTACCGTGACGGCGCTCTCGACAGCCAGCTGGTTACGGGCAATAACTCCTTCGTCCGGCGAGCGCGAATGGAGCCACCGGCGGGGCTCGAAAAGCGCTTCCAGAGTGAGATCGAGAACGCTCTCACGCTTTGCCAGCAGGCGCTCGCGAAGAATCCTCGCGATGAGCGCGCCCTGCATGACATCAGCGTGGTTTACGGGCTGCGCGCCAACTGGGGATTTCTGGTGCGCAAAACGTGGGTGGCGTCGCTTGGCGATTCGAGCAGGGCGCACAAGTACGACGAAGAGGTGACGGAAATCGACCCCGCGAACTACGACGCGAAGCTGATTCAGGGGCTTTACGACTACATTGTGGGAAGCCTGCCATGGTCGATGCGGGCGGTGGGTTTTATCGCCGGGTTTCACGGCGACAAGGAGCGCGGCCTGGCGACGGTGGCGCAGGGTGCGCAGAAGGGCAAGGAGAATCGCGTAGACGCGGAGATTATCCTGTGCGCGCTCTATCGCCGCGAGGGTCAGGCGAACCGGGCGATTCCGCTGGTGCGTGAGCTGATCGCGAAATTTCCGCGCAATTACCTGCTGCGGTTCGAGCTGGCGCAGATGTATGCTTCCGCGGGAAAACGGAAGGACGCTCTCGATACGCTTGCCGAAATCCAGAAACTGAAGCTGGAAAACGCGCCGGGATACGGCCGCGTGCCGGAGGAGAAGATCGAATACGAAACCGGCAATCTGCAGTTCTGGTTCGACGATCTGGCCGGCGCGCTGCGCAATCTGCAGAAGGCGACTGCGACGCCCGATCAACTGAAAGAACTGGATCTGAACACCGGCGTGATCGCGCTGATGCGGCAGGGGCAGATCTACGATCTCGAGCACCGGCACGATCTGGCGGTCAAGGAATATAAACAGGCGGCGGAACTGGCGCCCGAGGCGGACGCCGCACGCGAATCCGAGCATTACATTCATAACCCCTACAAGCGGCCGGCCTGACGGCGCCGCGCGGGACCGCCTGAGATACGCTGGCGTTACATGAATCGACGAAATGCCATTGGGGCGATCGCCGCCGCGCCGCTGCTCGCCGCCGCGCAATCCGGTGGAGGAGAATCGGGCGTGGCTCGCCAATACTACGAATTGCGCCGTTACCAGCTCCGCAACGGCGCGCAGCCGGAACGCGCGAAACAGTTTTTCGAGCAGCATTATCTGCCCGCGGTGAAACGCGCCGCGGCCGGACCCGTGGGTTTGTTCGGTTCTCTGATCAGCGACGAAGGGCCGTTCTGGCTGATGCTGATTCCATATCGCGCGTTTGCCGACGCGGAGCATCTCGACGAGAAGCTGATGTCGGATGCCGCGTTCTCAAAAGCCGCGGAAGAATGGAACCGGCCGCGCGACCCCGGGTTCGTACGTTACCAGAACACTCTGCTGCGGGCGTTTGAGGGCCATCCGCAGATCAAGACTCCGCCGGCCGGACACTCGCACATTTTCGAGCTGCGAACTTACGAATCGAACGACGACTCGACGCTGCGCCGCAAAGTGGCCATGTTCAACGGGGGCGAGATGCAGATTTTCGAACGGCTGGGCATGAATCCGGTGTTCTTCGGCGAAGCGATGGTGGGCGACCGCATGCCGCATCTGACTTACATGCTGGCCTACGAAGACATGGCCGCGCGCGAGCGGTTGTGGAAAGCGTTCGGGTCCGACCCGGCATGGGCGAAGCTCAGATCGCAGCCGGGGCTGTCGGACGCCGATATCGTCTCCAACATCAGTAACTCGCTTCTTCAGCCTTCCGCCGTTTCTGATATACGTTAACTACTTCCATGGAAAGACGCCGATTTTTACAGACCGCCGGCGGCGCCGCCGCCCTTGTTCCCGCCGCGCTGGCCCAGCAGGGAGGCGCAAGGCAGGGTGCCCCGCAGGATCAGGTGAGCTACGCGAACTACGACACGCGGGGACTGATTCCCGGCAGCAGGCCGGCCGACCCGAAAGTGGAAAATCCGCCGCGCAAGGCGAAGATGCACGTGGGCACGCAGCATACGGTGGACGATGTTCAGCTGGGCATCATCTCGTCGTTTGGCGTGAACCATATCTGCAGCACGGAGATCGGGCCGAAGGTCGAAGACTGGTCGGTGGACAATCTCTCGCGGCTGAAAGAGCGCGTCGAGAAACACGGCATAGAGCTCTCGATGGTGCCGCTTCCGCTGCCTTCGGCGGTGATCGGCAAGGCGGAGATGCCGGCCGTGATGCAGGGCCAGAGCCCGCAGCGCGACCGCGACATCGAAGCCATGCAGCAGATGCTGCGGAACTGCGCGAAAGTGGGAATTCCGGCGGTGAAGTACAACATGAGCATCCTGGGGGTGCAGCGCATTGGGCGGACGCCCGGCCGCGGCTCGGCGACCTACAGCACGTGGAACTACGACAAAGCGCCGGACAAAGACAAGCTGACCGAAGCGGGCGTGGTGAGTCCCGACGCGTTCTGGGAACGCATCGACTATTTCCTGGGGCGCATGGTTCCGGTCGCCAATGAGACGAAGGTGCGCATGGCATGCCACCCGCACGATCCCGGCATGCCGGAACCGCAGGGCTATCGCGGGGTGCATCGCGTGCTTGGCAGCGTCGCCGGACTGAAGAAATTCGTGGCCATGCACGAAAGCCCGTATCACGGGTTGAACTTCTGCCAGGGGACGGTTTCGGAGATGCTGGCCGATCCGAACCGGGAGATTCACGACGTAATTCGCTATTTCGGCAGCCGGAAAAAGATATTCAACGTGCACTTCCGCAATATCCGCGGACATTTCGGCGATTTCGTGG
The DNA here is from genome assembly GCA_027450225.1 of Bryobacterales bacterium. Lineage (GTDB taxonomy): Bacteria > Acidobacteriota > Terriglobia > Bryobacterales > Bryobacteraceae > BOG-234. The sequence continues at coordinate 13,753 of DAIDJK010000130.1, forward strand.
AAACGTTTCCCGACAACGGCAGCGTGAATATGCTGGCGTGCGCGAGGACGTACTACGAGGTGGGCTATGACCACATGATCATGCCGGATCACGTGCCGCTGATTCCGGGCGACAAGGGCGGATATCAGGCCTTCGCGTTCGCCTTCGGGTATATCCAGGCGGCAATTCAGATGCTCGGGTAGGCCGCCGGCGCGGGCCGGCCGCCCTACTGAACGTGGAAGGCCGACATCAGGACGCCCAGAAACCAGAGCGCGGCGATGCACCACACGATTGCTCTAACCAGCGAGAACCGCGATTTTCCCCAAACCGTAACAGGAGCCGATCCGTTGCAGGAAATCTGGCACTGCTTCGCGTAGTTGCCCGTCCAGGAACTGCGCCCGACGCGCACTTCATATTCACCGGGCTGTGGAAACGGTACCACGTAGATGCGCGGCGGCTGCATTCGGAGCTTCAGTTCGATCCTGTGGTCGCCTGGCCGAAGACGGCGTTCGATGGTCACGGGCGTGACTGCGGGCATCCTCTGCACCAGCGCGCCATCAATGCTCACGGATGCCATCGAATTCAGAAACGGCAGCGACGACATCGATTTGTAAAACCCACTCAGGCCGGGCATGGTTGCGTACCCCGGCGCTGGGATTGTGATCCTGAGCGATGCCAGTTCCGCAGCTGCGCGAGGCGGCGCCGGGGCGGGTTGCGGCGCGGCGGCAAATGACATCTGCGGCCCCGCGCTCTGTTGCTTCGACGCGCCGGCGTCCGCGTAGACGGGCTGCGCCTTTGGAGGCGGTGGCGCCGTGACTCCTGCCGCCGCGGCGGCGCAGACCCGCTGCAGATGCACGGCGAGGCGCTTCATGTCGTCGTCCACCGATCCGGTCGGATCGAACCACTGGTGCACCGCGAGATAGTAATCGAGCGCGCTCGAACAGGGTACGTTGTCCGATCGATAGTTGACGATCACCTTCCTGCGCCGAACGGCTCGCTCCACTTCCCGAATACACTGATCGGAATCGTTCGAACTGTTGGTAAAGATCAGAAGGAAAACCCCGCAATCATCGATCGCGTTGGCCAGTTCGGCCGCCCACTGAGAGCCAGGCGTCACGTCCCGTGGAGCAATCCAGCACGTCAGTCCTTCGTCTTCGAGGTCCCGGCAAACCTGATTGGCGAGATCCTTGTCCGAGCTGGAATGACAAACAAATACTTTCTGACCCATGGCGCCCCCCAATGTGATCTCCGGATTATAACCACTAGCGTGCGAGTAGCGCGCGCACCGTTTCAATGGAATCGGCGTCTTCCGCTTTCTTGTCGTGACGCCATCTGGCCATTCGCGGGAATCGCACGGCAATTCCCGAACGGTGGCGGGAGCTTTCCTGGATGCCTTCAAACGCAAGTTCAAAAACAAGCTCCGGTTTGACGCGGCGTACCGGACCGAAACGTTCGATGGTGTTGCGGCGAATCCAGGAATCCACCTGATCGATCTCCTCATCGGTGAGCCCGGAGTACGCTTTGGCGAAAGGCGTGAGCTCGCCCGAATCCCAGACGCCGAACGTATAATCGGTGAGCACGCTGGCGCGGCGCCCGTTGCCCGGTTGCGCGTACATGAGCACGCAATCGACCGAGTACGGCTGGATTTTCCATTTCCACCAGTCGCCGCGGCGGCGGCCCACGCGATAGGGCGAGCCGCGGCGCTTGAGCATAAAACCCTCCACGCGCCGCTCACGGGATTCGGTCCGGATTTCGGCCAGCTGCTCCCAGGTGGTGAACGCGACGGGTTCGGAGAGCACGATGTGGCCATGCGAGCGGAGTGAATCGACGAGCCCGGCAAGGGTTTGGCGGCGGCGCTCGATGGGCCATTCGCGGACGTCTTCGCCGCCCCATTCGAGCAGGTCATAAGCGAGGACGACCACCGGCACTTCCGCCAGAATCTTCGGCCCGAGCGTCTTGCGGCCGATGCGGCGCTGCATCTGCGCGAACGGAAGCGGCACGCCGTTCTTCCATGGCAGGATTTCACCGTCGATTACCGTGCCTTCGGGCAAAAGGCCGCCGAGCGCCTCAAGCTCCGGAAAACGTTCCGTGACAAGTTCTTCGCCGCGCGACCAGATGAAAGTCCGCCACTTGCGGCGGATCATCTGCGAACGGATGCCGTCCCACTTCCATTCGGCGATCCATTCGGCAGGCTCGCCGAGCTGGGCCGGCTCGCCCTCGAGCGGGTATGCGAGAAAAAACGGATACGGCCGGCTGATGTCGGCGTCCTCGGTTTCCCTGGCGATCAGCTGGCGATGGAACTCCGGCGTCGGCTGCCAGTCCCCCATCAGGCGATGCGCCAGCACTTCGGCGGGCACGCCGCTGAATTCGGCGAGCGCCCGCACAACCAGGTTCTGCGAAACGCCGACACGGAACTCGCCCGTGATGATCTTGTTCCAGACGAATCGCTGCCGCTCGTCCATTTCGAGCCATGCGAAGACGAGGGATTCGCGCCGCTGCTCGTCAGACCAGTCGCGAAGCGGCAGCAGACGCTCCTCCACCCAGTAGTGCAGGGGCTTGTCCGTGGAACTGATGGGCGGAGGCAGCAGCAGAGCGATGGTTTCGGCGAGATCGCCGACAGCGGAGTAACAATCGCCGAACATCCACTCGGGGATGGCCGCCTCGGCGATCGCCCAGCCGACCAGATCGCGGGAGGGGATCAGACGGCGGATGCGGCGGCCAATCAGAAAGTTGATCGCCCAGACAGCGTCTTCGGGCGCCGCGGCGGTGAAGTATTCGACGAGAGCTTCGATTTTTTCATTCGTCTTGGTGGTTTCATCGAGAGCGGCGTACAGTTTCGCGAAGAGCTTCATTCCGCGGCGTCTTCTTCCGTAGCTTCCGCCACATCCTCGCCCGGTGATGTGGCCGTACCTTCATCGCGCTCCCCTTCGAAGCGGGTCTCGAGGGCGCGGGCCTGCTTGCCCTGTTCCTCCAGCCAGCGGACGAGCGGTCCGCGATAACCGTGCGTCACCAGCACGCAGCCGGCCCCGGTTGCCGCGATCGCCTGCTGCAGGCCTGGCCAGTCCGCGTGATCCGAAATGACGAAACCGCGGTCGATCGAGCGCCTTCGCCGGGTGCCGCGAATCCGCATCCATCCGGAGACGAAGCCGGTGGAAACAGCGCCAAAGCGTTTCATCCACGGAGAGCCGTGAGCCGAAGGCGGCGCGAGCACGATGGCTTTTGACCAGTCATAACCCCGGGCGACGGAACCGGAATAAAGAGTTTCGGGCAGCGTCACGCCGCTGGCGCGATAAATGCGATTCATCCGTTCGATGGCTCCGTGGCAGAAGATCGGCCCCACCGCGGGGTCGAGCCCCGCCAGCACCCGCTGCGATTTGCCCAGCGGATAGGCGAACACCAGGCTCGCCTTCCCGCGCCGCTGATTCATTCGCCACCACTCGTGGATGGACGCGGCCACTTCCGCTTCGGGCGGCCAGCGGTAAATGGGAAGTCCGAACGTCGATTCCGTCACGAAAGTGTGGCAGCGGACGGATTCGAATGGCGCGCAGGTCGCGTCGGGCGCCAGTTTGTAGTCGCCCGAAACCACCCAGATCTCGCCGCGGTGTTCCACCCGTATCTGGGCCGACCCCAGAACGTGACCCGCCGGATGAAACGACACGGTAGTTTCCCCAATAACACGCCGCTCGCCGTAAGTTAGAGTTTCAAGGGCAATGTCGGCGCCGAGTCTCGACCGCAGCACCGGTTCGGAAGGCGCGGCGCAAAGAAATGCGCCTGCGCCGCGGCGAGCGTGATCCGAATGACCGTGGGTTATCAGTGCTTTGGGAACAGGGTTCCAGGGATCGATATGGAAGCCGCCCGGTTCGCACCAAAGGCCGTTCTGGTCTACGCGCAGCAGCGGCATCGCCGTCCTCAGTATAAAGTCCGTTTTCCGGCTGCCGGGGCCAGCGGACCGCGACCCGCAGGGCCGGGGGATGCAGCTGTTCGCGGCTGGACGTATCCCGTTTCTGTCTGGTTTCCCGGTCGTGCTAGAGTGATTTACCAAAGCGAGGGCCTCCTGCCATGAGGGTGCGCTATCCTGCCGCCTTGACGTTTTGCGCCGCCGCGGTTCTCTCCGCATTCGCGGATCAGACTGCGACGCTCGACCACATCCAGAAGCTGGAATTGGCCGGCGATTCCGCCGGCGCCAGAGAAGCTTTCCAGCGAGCGCTCAAAACGTCGCCGGAGGATGCCGAACTGCTGGGCGGTTACGCCGCTCTGCTCGAACGTTACCGCAATCCGGGCGCGCGTGAAGAATACCGGCGGGCCGCGGTACGGTGGCAGGCCACGGGGCAAAGTCAAAAGGCCCAGGCCGAAGCGCGGCGGGCGATTTTGCTGGATTTGATCGACGGAGATCGCGATGCCGCCCGCAAGGATCTTGCAGCCTATCGCGAGTACGGCGGAACGGGTGTGACGATTCCCGCGCCTGCCGCGGCGGCGGAGCGTCCGTCCGAGGTGGTTTATATCCCAGGTCCCATGCGTTCCTTCGCCCGCATGGCGGCGATTTCGCCGGACGCGGACCCCGCGACCGTTCTTCCCGCGCTGGCTCGCAATGTGGTGACCAATGGCTACCAGGCGTCGCGCAGCAACGACGAACTCGAGGAAACCGAATACCTGAAACTCGTGCACCGCTACGTTTCGCAGGCATGGGAACTGGATCAACTCGCAGGACCGGATAAGGTGATCAAGGTCCCGGCCTGTGAATCCACCCAGACCAACGACCTGCTGCGCGTTCTCGGCTATCGGATGCGCGGCGGGTGCGGCAGCGAGGTGGTGCTCGAAACGGTGAACGCATCGCGCGCATTTCTCACCACCGATTCGGGTTTTCCGCTGGCGGAACTCGAACAGGCGCTCCGAACCGACAAGCCGTTCAGCTACGATTACCACCCCACTGCGGTTCCGGTGCTGTATTCGGCAGCTTACTGGGTGGGCGCAAAAGAGAAGAACAGTTTTCTCGATGCATTCCTCGGCGATCCCGCGCTTTGCCGGTTCTATCTCGGCATGTCGAAGCTCGATCCGGAGACGGCCGCCGCGATGAAGCAGCACACTCCCGCGCTCAAATTGCGGTCCTATGCGAGCGTGCTCGATTTCTTCGGGGGAAATTTCGAGATCCGGGATGGAAAAGCCGTGATACCCGGCGGTGAAAGGTCCGCTGCGATGTGGGGCGAACTGGTGGGCGTTTCTCCGGATAAAGGCGCTGACTTTTTCGAGAAGCTCCTGATCCGCGACGACGGCTGGCTCGCGAGTCTCTACGATGCGCTCTCCCGCATCCAGGGCCCGGTGCAGGATTACCTGACGCAGCCGGCGCACATGAAGCGGTTCTATGAGGCGGTCCGCGGGAAGATCACGACGCCCGGACCGGCGCGCCCGGTCTTTCGCTCGAACGCCGACATGATGCTGCTGACCACGCGGCTGCGGCTCGAGCCGGACGGCAAGCCGCATATCCCGGGCGGACTGGACGTGTGGAAGCAGGTCTTCATTCACAATCCGCACAACCGCTACGACCAGAAGTTGAGCAAGGCCGCGCCGGGGTGGAAAGACGGCGACGACGTAATTGAAGCGTTGTTCGCGCTCTGCCGCAAGCCCGTGGACAACGAGCCGCTGAAGATGTTCATGGCGCTGAGCGACATTGACCGCAATCGCGAGAAACCGCTGGAGCCGGCCACGGTCGAGCGGCTTACCTCCGTCTGGAACACGTACAGCGCGCAGTACACGATGTTCAACGACGCGCCAGGCGTGAGCGACAAGACGATCCTCGCATGGCTCGACGCCGCCGAGAACCTCGACCGGATCAAGGATAATCTGCTGCGCCAGGACGCCATCGGCGAAATGCAGGGACTGACCGGGCTGTGGCAGATTTTCTGTCGCCAGGGCAGTATCCCGGCGGCGAATGCGGACCAGGCGCTGGCTTCGCTGGTGGCCCCGTTCGCGACGCTCAAGAGCAATCGCGAATTGTTCGACGCCGGCCGCTCCGGTCTGAATCTGCTGGCCACATCGGCCGGCGCGGCTTCAGGGCCGATGCAGGACCGCATGCTGAACCTGATCGCGGGTGGAGCGCATCTGCAACCATCCGACGCCCGCTCTTCGCTCATCGAACAGGAACAACGCATCTTCGAAGCGCAGAAACTCCTCACGCCCGATCTGATCTTCGAACTGGCGGACAATCTCGAGCGTGTTTCGAAGGGGGAGAAGCTCAACGCGAAACTGGCGGCGCGCATGGCCGCGCGGGTGACCGATATCCAGCTTCCCCGCAATTCCATGTCCGGTACCGAGAAGAATTCGATGGCTTTCGGCTTCTGGGTGGACAAGCATATCGAGGAGGAACGGAAGGTAAATTTCCGTGCGCTGATCGACAAGGCAGGCAAAGATCCGGAGAAGCTGAAGGATATTCGCGGGCTGCTTGCGCCATCGCTGCGGGACACGATTGTCGGATACAACTACCTGCACTATGCTCCGCCCGGCGCCGAGATTCTGATCACCAATCCGCTGTTCGTTCGCGGGCACGATTTCATCGGCATGTCGGGAGCGAATCACAGCTGGCGGAACACCGAACTCTATGGAAGCGGCTGGCCCTCGAATGCCGGCGGCCGGCTGGTGGGGTCTCTGGCGGGGCTGCCTTACGCCCTCGCGGAAGCCGAACAGAATTTCCTGGTTCCCACCCAGACGCAGGCGCTGATCTGGGGCGATCTGGTTCCGCAGATGCTGCTGACGGCGACGGCTCCGCGGTTCTGGTCCGTCGCGCCGGAGCAGGTTCACTGGGTCGGCATGCACATGCGCAATGGCGAATCGCTGCTCGCGGAGGCTTCGGTCGATGAAGCCGCCCGATCGAAGGTATTCGCGGCCATCAACCGTGCCGCGAGCCCGTATCGCGCCTCGGCCGTGATTTCGGATTTGAAAACCGGCGACGTGAAGCAGGCGCTGGATCAGCTGACGCCCTCGGAGCTGTATTCAATTTCGATCTCTCTCGCCCCCACAGACGATTGCCCGATTGCGAAGGAAATCGATCGTTATCGCAAAGCCGCTCCCTCGCTCGTGAGCGATGAGGCAATCTCGCGGACCTGGGGCACGCCGAAGCCGACGCTGGCCAATTCCTACGCACCGGAACTGCTGAACCTTCGCACGTTCCCCACGCTGATGGGATATTCCAGCCGGATCATGGCCGAAAGCTGGGAATCGAATCAGCTCTACTGGGCGGATCTGGCCGACGAGACGGGCGTGCGGCCGGAGGAACTCAACGTTCTGGTCCCGCAGTGGACGGAAAAAGTAGTCGAACGGATATTTGCCTCGCATCTGGAAGATTGGCCGGCGCTGTTGAAAAGCCTGCGCTCGGTGGGGGATGATGTACGGAATTCGGCCGGCAAGCCGGATAGCACGGAGAGAGCGGGTTCCGAGGAGTAATGAGGGGAATGCGAAGAATTTCGCTTCAGTTCTGTCTTCGAGCGCTTGGGGGAACCGCGCTCGTTTTGAGCCTGGGGGCCGGAATCTGGCTGTATGCGCAGGAAGCGTCCACGCCGGTTTTCAAATCGAAGGTCGATCTGGTGGTGCTCAGCTTCACCGTGACCGATAACAAGGGCAAGTACGTGAATGGCCTGAAGCCGGGGGACTTCAAGGTCTATGAAGACGGCATCCCCGAGAAGCTCTCGACCTTTTCCGAAGGCGATCGGCCGGCCATGCAGATACTGGAGGACGGTTCCATGCGTCCCCTGCTGCCGACCGCGCCGGAGGCGATGCGCGTGGCGGCGAAATCGTCGGAATCGAACGACGCCTTCGTTGGTACCAATGTCTTCATCCTGTTCGATACCAGCAATTTCATGTACCGGGGCTTTGTGTACGCCGAAGACGCAATCGCCGACTTCGTGCGGGGGCTGGACAAGGCGGATTCCGTCGCCGTGTACACCTTCAGCCGCAATCTTTCGCGCGCCTCCACTCTGACCAGCGACCGCTCGAACGCGATCGTGGGGCTGCGGAAAGCCGTGGCGGGCGACGATACGGCGCTCTACAATGGCCTGCTGCTCACCTTGCGCGACGCGGCAAAAGTGCCTGGACGCAAGGTGGTGATCGTGTTCTCGAATGGACCCGACAACGCGAGCATGGTGGCTCCGGACGACGTCCGCGCCGTGGCCGAAGACGAAGGCATTCCGATTTACGTCATCTCCACCAATGACGTGAACAAGGACCCGATCTCTTCGAGCGTGTTTCGCCGCATCTCCCAGCGCACCGGCGGCAAAGCGTACTGGGCGAAGACGTGGCAGAAGCAGGTGGAGGCGTTCGAATCCATCCGCGAGGACCTCGGCAATTCGTACACCGTCACGTATTATCCGGCTCCGAACCCGAACGAAGGCTTCCGCAGGATCGACATCCAGATCGTGAGCGATACCGGAAAGCATTACCGGGTGCGATCCAGACCAGGCTACCGGCCGAGAGCGTTCTAGCGGGTTTGCCGGCGTCATGGTGGCGATGCCGCCGGCGCAGGATTTCATCAGCCGCGTGATCGAGAGCGCGCATGGACGAGCAATGGTGGTCGCGACTCCGGCGGATCTTGCCTCCGCCATCGTTCAAATCCGGAAAAGGTGAACCCGGTCATTGCACATTCAGCTTCGCCGCCAGGCTGGTCACGCCGCCAATCGAGACCGTCACCGGCTTGACTCCGCTTCCCACATTCGGCACGCGCACGTTGATCTGGTAGAGTCCGGCAAAGCCCGGGGCCAGTCCGCTGAATGCGACATCAGTTGCAGTCTGGCCGCCAATGGATACGGTCGGCATGGTCGTCGTGCTGGAAAGGTTCGGCGGACCCTGCGCCGGGTCGCCACTCGCCGGCGTATTCGTCACCGGGCCGAGGCCATTGCAATAGAGCGAAATATACTGGCCCTGCTTCGCCGGGTTCGAAGCCGAAATCACGTTGAAACCCGCATCGAGCGCAGCCGCGTTTCCCGCCGTATCCACAGTGAAAATGGAGGGCGCGTAGGGAACCAGGGG
>DAIDJK010000131.1 GCA_027450225.1 Bryobacterales bacterium
ACCCTGCCGTTCACGCGAACCGAGCCTTCGCTCGGCGCGAGGATGCCGGCCATGATTTGCAGCGCCGTGCTTTTTCCCGATCCATTCTCGCCAATGATGCAGAAGACTTCGCCGCGCCGGATCTCAAAGCTCACGTCGCGCAGCGCTTCGAAATCGTGATGAAAAGCGCGACGGTTGAATGTGGCGAGTTCCTTCAGGCGATCCGCGGGAGTGCCGTAAATCGCATAGCGCTTCGAGACATGCTCGAATTCGACGGCGTTCACGAAGCTTTCAGTTTACGTGATGCGCGCTTTCCCGAAGGGACCCGCGCCACGCCTCCGCTCAGGTTGAGCGAGCGCTGCCGCGAGTTCTTTTCGAGCCTCGCTTCGAGCCGCTGCTGCCGCATTTTGAGCGCTTCGGAATCTTCCACCCGCCTCGCCTCCCGCACGCACTCGATCGCCATCGCGAAATTCCGTTCCGCCCGCTCATAATGTTTCGCCAGTTCCTGCCACGCGCGGCCGCGGTACGGATTCGGGGATAAGGTCAGGTCTGTCAGAGTCGCAATCCCGGCGTGTTCGAGGCCGAGTTTCTTCTCGAGAGCAGCGCAATCGAACAACGTGCGAAACAAATGTTGATCCGGCAGCCCGAGATCAACCGCGCGCCGCATCAGCGCGTGAGCCTCCTCCAGACGTTCGGAAACCTCGAGCCATCGCGCGATGCCGAGCAGGTCCATTCCGTGGCGGCAGCAGATGGCCGCCGGGTCGCGAAACGCCGCGGGAATCAGCCCCGTAAGACAGGCCAGCGTAACGATGTCCATCACGTTGTGATGGAAAATCGGCGCCAGCCGCCACGCGCGCTGCGTCCGCAGGTATTCGAAATAGCAGTAAGGAATCATCTCGCCCGGAAGGTCCCCCTGCCGTTCGAGCCCGAGAATGGTCTGTTCCAGATTCACCAGCCGGCAGTTCTCGAGCCGGAGCTTGAACATGCGACGCGCGCCATAGAGCACATCGAGATGTTCCATGCGCGTGAACGGATGCCGGGTGCGGCACATCCGGTAGCGCGTTTCGAGCAGCGGCTGATCGTACGACTTTCCGTTGTAGGTCACCAGAACATCAAAATCGGCCAGATGTTCCGCCAGCGAGCGCAGCATGGAGGGCTCCTCGGCGAAATCCCTCATGAAGAACTGCCGGACGCGGAAACCGTCCGCCGTGATCCGTCCCACTCCCACCAGAAACGCGCACGTTCCTGACCCCCCCGCCAGCCCTGTGGTTTCCGTATCGAGAAAAGCCCAGCGGCCCGGCGGCGTGTCCGGAATGGCGCCTTCGGACAACGCGGCCAGCAGATCGGGAGGAAGTTCCCACAGGTCCGCGATGTCGAAGCTGCCGTGACGTTTGCCGCGCGCCAGCAGCTTTTCAGTCTCGAAATGTCTGCCGTGCGGCGTTTCGACAACATTTCCCGAAATGAGATCTTCCACGAATCCGCGCGGCGTGAACGATGGCTGCGGAAGCGCTGCCGGCGGCAGTGGCGGCTGGGCGTAACGGCGATCGATCTGCGCTACGGTGCGGCGCAGATGCTCGAGTTGTTCGCGGATGTCCATGCCGTTGGGTTTGTTTTTTCGATCTTCGCTTTTCGTTCGCCCGGCGTCCTCTTCAATATACTAGGGGTCTGCGCCCGTTTCTCTTCTTTTCCGCAATATTCGCCGTGCTCCTCGCGGCGCACCTGGCCCATTCGGGCGTGCTCTGGGCCGAAGAGGATCTGCCTCTCGCCGCCGCGCTCCAGATGAAACGCGGCGCCGTGATCTACCGCGACATCTGGTTCGACAAGCCACCGCTGGTACCCGCCATTTATCTTCTCTGGGGCGTGAAAACCGGTCCGCTGCTGCGGGCTGTGGGAGCGGTTTACGCGCTCCTCGCCAGTCTGCTCGCCTGGGCGATCGCGCAAACGCTCTGGTCGTAGCGGGAAGCTTACCTTGCGGCGGCGTTCATTGCGTTTTTCCTCACCTTCGATACCCATTCCGCCGTCCTGCCGCTCGCCGCGGATCTGCTGCTCGTTGCTCCTCATCTCGCGGCCATTCTCCTGGCGCTCCGAAAACGCCCGTTCGAAGCCGGCATCGCCGCCGGCGTGGGATTCCTATTTAACGCAAAGGCTGTGATCGTTCTTGCGGCGTGCGCGTTGTTCGCGTGGCCGTCCGTTTTCGCGCTCGCGGCCGGCTTCCTCGTTCCGAACATCGCGGCATTGGCTTATCTGGCAGGCACACACGCTCTCGGTCCTTTCATCGATCAGGTCTGGCGATGGCCGGCGCAGTACGCGGGCAGTCCCGTCGTATCGGATCCCGTTCGGAACGGCATCCTACGGACCGTGAACTGGATCGGCTTCCACGCCGCGATCATGATCGGCGCGGCGATCTTCTGGTGGAAGGAGCGGAACTGGCGCTTTCTCGCCTGGACAGCGCTCTGCTACGCGGGAGTCGTATTGGGCTGGCGTTTCTTCCCTCGCTACTTTTTCCTGCTGCTGCCGCCGATGGCCATTGCCGCGGCGCGCGGATTCAGCCTGGTCCGGTCGCGTCTTCTGGTGGCGGTGACGGCCGTCGCTTTGTGTGTGCCCCTGATTCGCTTCGCGCCGCATTACGTCTCTCTCGCGAACTGGAACGATCTGGCGCTCGATCGCGATAGCCGGGCGGCTTCGAAAATCGCCGTCGAAAACGCGCCCCCGAACGCCACCCTCTACGTCTGGGGTTACCGGCCGGAGATGTATATCTACACGCGTCTGCGCCCGGCTACGAAGTTTCTCGAATGCCAGGCGCTCACCGGCGTCCCCGCAGACCGGCATCTGACGCAATCGAGCGTGGTCCTCACCTCCGGCACTCATGAAGCCCGCGAAGAACTGGCGCACTCATCTCCGGACATCGTGATCGACGGTCTCAGCCGCTATAATCCGGCGCTCTCGATGACGAACTATCCCGAACTGAAGCCGTGGATGGCGAATTACCGCGAGATCGGCCACACGAGTGGAAGCGTCATTTATAAACGCCTTAGCGCCGCCCCGAAAGATTCCATTCGGTGAACGGCGATGCCACGCCGCGGATTCGCGCGTTGATCACGTAAGGTACTCCGGCGCGGAATGCTCGCTCGAGCGCCGGCCCGATCTCTTCGACCGACTCGATCGTTTCGCCCGCGCCCCCGAAACCTTCCATTACTTTGTCGTATCGGGTTTCGCGCAGTTCGCACGCCACCGTATTGCCGCCGCCCTGCAGTTCGCGCTCCATGCCCCAGCCCGCGTCGTTGCCCACGATAATCACCACAGGCAGTTTGTGCCGCACCGCCGTATCCATTTCGGCGATGTAAAAGCCGAGCGAACCATCACCCGTGATCATCACCACGCGCTTGCCCGGATGCGCGATCTGCAAAGCCAGCGAATTTGGAAAGCCGGCCCCGATGGTTCCCAGCGGCCCGAGCCGCAGCCAGCGCCCCGGACCGGTCGCGGGAATAATCGCGCGGCCCCACTGCACGAAATCCCCGCCATCCCACGAAAGAATCGTCTCCGGCGGAAGGAGCCTGCGCAATTCGAAAAAGAACGCGGCGGGATGCATCGCGTCTGCCTCCGAGCCGGATGCCCGCGATGCAAGTTCCTTCTGCCACTCATCACGGTATTTCCGCAATTCCCCGATCCACGGCAATTCGCCCCACGTCTTGCTGCCCGCTGCTGCCGTCAACTTCTTCAACGCCAGCCGCGCGTCCGCGCACAGCGCCGCATCGAGTTTCAGGTTCAACCCAAGCTCCGGACCGTGGACATCGATCTGAATGCACCGCGCATCGGGCGACATCAGCTTCGGTCCGCCCAGCGCCAGCCGGTAATCGATGCGCTTGCCGATGACGACAAAGAGGTCCGCTTCCGCAAACGCGCGCTTCGCAGCGCGGTTCAGCGTCGGATCCGGATACCCGAAGCAGAGCGGATGATCGTCCGCCACCGCGCCCTTCGCCAGCGTTGCGGTGTAGAGCGGAAACGATGTGTGTTCGATGAAGTCTCCGAGTTCGCGTTCCGCATGGGCCCACCATACGCCGCTGCCCGCGATCACCACGGGCC